>CAZPCF010000288.1:0-2432 GCA_964585045.1 uncultured bacterium | reverse complement strand
TCATCGGGAACATCGAGGGGCGCGATTTTTTTACCGGGAAGGCCGATTGCATCATCTGCGATGGTTTTGTCGGCAATGTGGTCTTAAAAATGATCGAAAGCATCCTCGAGACTTCCGTGGCGCTGATCGGCCGTGAACTCCGCAAGAACCTTTTTACGTCCCTTGCAGCCTGGCTTCTAAAACCAGCCCTTGCTTCCATCCAAAAAGCGACCGACTACGAAAAAGCCGGCGGGGCTCCGCTCCTCGGGGTGGACGGGAACATCATCATCAGTCACGGCATCTCCTCCGCTCTCGCCATCCGCAATGCGATCCGCGTTGCCGGAGAGCTCGTCACCACGCGCGTCAACGCACAGATCGTGGAAGCCATCACCCCCTACCTGAATCATGCCGTCCCGCCCGTTCCTCCGGCGGAGCGTAAACCCAGCAATGCATAACGATCCTGACTTCATTTTCCCATTCCGCCTTTGTCGCGACGGGATGATAAAAATTGGAACTATCCTCGTCTTGCATTCTTTTCTTAAAGGGTGACAAGGATTGCCCCAATTTCAGATTCTCTGTAATTGATTGGGATTGAGACTAATCCCGCAAAGATAAAAAAGGAATCATGACTGCACCTTATCGTGCCGCTATTACGGGACTCGGAGCATATTTGCCCGAAAAAGTTTTAACGAACGCGGATATCGAAAAACTCGTCGAAACGACGGACGAATGGATCCGCACGCGCACCGGCATCCGTGAACGCCGTATCGCGGCGAAGGAACAAGCCACAAGCGATCTCGCCCTCCCGGCAGCCCAAGAAGCTTTAAAGGACGCCGGGCTCACCCCTCAGGATCTCGACCTCATTATCGTTGCGACGACGTCCCCGGACATGATCTTCCCCTCGGCTTCCTGTTATCTCCAGGCAAAGCTCGGTGCTTCCTGCGGAGCCTTCGATCTCGCGGCCGCCTGTTCCGGTTTTGCCTATGGACTCTCCGTTGCCGAGGGGTTTGTAAAATCCGGGATTTACAAACATGTGCTGGTCGTCGGCGCCGAAACGATCTCGAGATTCATTAATTGGAAAGACCGCGGCACTTGCGTTCTTTTCGGTGACGGTGCGGGAGCGGCTGTGGTGTCCAGATCCAAGGACGGTCACGGCATTCTCGCTTCGTATCTGGGTGCGGACGGGAATCAAAGCGAGATCCTTCAGATCCCCGCAGGCGGCTCCAAAATTCCGCCAAGTGCCGAAAGCGTCGCGAACGGGCTGCATTATATCCGCATGCAGGGGCCGGAACTTTTCAAGATCGCGGTCAAGACCATGGAACAGGCCGTCCTCAAGGTCCTGGAACACGAAAAGCTTCAGGTCAAGGACATCAACTGCCTCATCCCGCACCAGGCAAATGACCGCATTCTCCGTGCCGTGGCCGACCGCCTGGAAATCCCCCATGAAAAAGTTTTCATCAATGTGGATCGCTATGGCAATATGTCGAGCGCCTCCACAGTGGTTGGTCTTTATGAAGCCGTAAAGAGTGGGGTGGTCAAAAAGGGGGACTACGTGGTCCTCGTCGCTTTCGGCGGCGGCCTCACTTGGGGCGCAAGTCTTATCAAGTGGTAATACCTATGCCCAAGCCGATAGGTTTCTTATTTCCGGGGCAGGGAGCTCAATTCGTGGGCATGGGAAAGGATCTTTACGCCGAGAGTCCGGCTGCTTGCGCACTTTATAAAAAAGCCGACGAGATCCTGGGCTACTCCATCAGCCAGATCTGCTTTGCCGGACCCGAAACCGAACTCACCCGTACTCTTTATGCCCAAACCGGCATCCTAGTTACAAGCCTCGCAGCACTCGCCGCACTTCGTGAAAAGAATTCCGATATTACGCCTTCGATCGTCGCGGGTTTAAGTTTGGGAGAGTTCACGGCACTGACCGTCTCGGGAGCGATCTCATTTGAGGATGCGTTGAAACTTGTGCAAGTCCGTGCCGAAGCGATGGAGGATGCGGCAAAGAATAATCCTGGGACCATGGCCTTTGTCATGGGACTCACGATCGAACAATGCATGGCCGTTGCCCAAGAAGCAGGCTGTGAGGTCGCAAATCTTAATGCTCCGGACCAAACGGTTCTTTCGGGAACTCTCCAAGCTATCGAACAAGCCTGCAGGATCGCCGAGGCCAAAGGGGCCAAGCGCGCGATGCCACTGAAGGTCGGAGGCGCTTTTCATTCATCGCTCATGGGCGAAGCGAAGGCCCGACTTGAGGCCGCGCTTGCCAGCACATCCATCCATGAACCCAAGTGCTCTTTTATTCCCAATGTCACGGCGCAAAAAGTTTCGGATCCCGAAGAAATCCGCTCGCTCCTGGCGAAGCAACTTACAAATTCCGTCCAGTGGGTCCGGACCATGGCAACCGCCAAGGGATCCGGGGTCACCACTTACCTGGAGATCGGGCCCGGGAAAATCCT
>CAZPCF010000287.1:0-2438 GCA_964585045.1 uncultured bacterium | reverse complement strand
GCTCATCGACCTGCATAAAACACCGCTCAAGCGGCAAGAATTGATCGATCTTGGCGTTTGTTTACGAAAAATTCACGAAATTTCCTATCGCTGGGAGGCTCGGGACAGGGTTTCTGAGAACCTGATCGCAGAGATGTGCAAAAAACAGGAAGAGATGGGGATTTTGAGCGAAGTGCGCCTGTTTATCAAGCAGATGATCCGTTTTCTTGATATGGCGGAACAAGGGCATGTCGCGCAAGATTTCAACATGATCGAAAATCTACTCGCCAGCCACAAGGAAATGGAACTGGAAAAAACGCAGAAGCTCGAGCCTGCGTGGGATGCATGAGATGGAAATTTTTCCTGTAAGGCGAGCGATTGAACGGTTGAGAGCAGGTCTTTTTGACCCGGTCGCGGTAGATCGTTTAACGATGGAGGAGGAGACTGTAATCCAAAACTTTTCACAGGGCCTTAATGCTCTGGAGAAGGGGCAGTCGGGTCATTTGTGCCTTTGCGGTTCATATGGACAGGGAAAATCCCATAACTTGACCTATTTACAGAGGCTCGCGCTATCTCAGGGATATGCTGTGAGCCTGCTTCAGCTAGATGCAAGAGAGGTGCCTTTTCATCAATTTTCGGTTGTGTATCAAGCTTTAATGAAGAATCTCTCTTTGCCGACCGGGGAGTCGTTTGCCGCAAGATGGAAAAAATGTTCATTGGAAGTGCTGGAAGATGCGCCCCATCGTTTTCGCATGATTCTGCAAGCCATGCTTGCTAAAAATAAGCTCCTTCCTAAAAGAGGAGGAGCAAAGAACGGTCTAAAGACCAAAGACTTCGACCATTGGTTAGAACAGGCTTTGGCGGGCCGCGATCTGCCCACCTTTCATCTAAAACAAATTTTGAAGACAAGAGAGATAGAGGGGTGCCGGGAACAACCGCTGACTGTCCGCGGAAATGCCCCCTACGTCCAAATGATTCAATCTTTAGGCAAGCTTCTTCATGCAATGGGCTGCAAGGGACTGGTATTGTTTTTCGACGAGGCGGAATCGATCGCACAAGGGCGTCTTGGCGCCCGGGTCAAGAGCTATGAAATTCTTGGCCGGTTTTTTCAGCATAGCGGCTTTGTGTATCCTGTGTTCGCTTTCACCGAAACTTTTTTCGATAAAGTTCGCTCTGAGGAATACGGCGGTGAAGCGTCCCCATTTCCCCAAAATTACTTTGACGCCTGGAAAAGTTTGCAGATCATCCGACTGCAGGAGTTCTCCCTGGCCCGCTGGGAAGCTTTGCAGGATCGTCTCATCGCTCTCTATGCAGAAGCCTATCAGATTGACATTGCAGCCAAACTGCCGGAAATCAAGCAACAAATGGGGGGCCTGCTTGAAAAACTGAAAACGCAGGAAACGAGATTCAAACTAAAGGCATTGATCAATCAGCTCGATATTATCTGTACTGGAACAACTTCCTAATACATATCGCCCCTTTTTGGGGAGATTTGCTTCTTTAACTGCCGCACAAAAAGCGCTTATCCGGCCGATTCTTGATGAAAGAGACGTCATACTCCAGGCCGGTACGGGGCTCGGGAAAACGGAAGCGATATTGGCTCCCGCAACAGAGCGGCTAATGACCTGTCCAGGCCATTTCACCATCCTTTACATTGTCCCTACACGCGCATTGGCTTTGGATATGCATCGAAGGATTTTGCCTCTGTATAAACAGCTGGGGCTAAAATCGGGGATTCGCACAGGGGATGGAAAAACTCTGCAAGATGCAAAACCCCACCTTTTGATCCTCACTCCGGAGTCATTGGATGTCCTTCTGGGCAGTCAAAATCCTGAGAATAAATATTTTTTAAAACATCTTCGTATTCTGATCATCGATGAGGTGCACACCTTTCTTCGGACGGAGCGAGGGACTCAACTGTCCTATTTGCGGCGCCGGCTTGAAGTGCAATCAGGAGGGGATCTGCAAACATTAACTCTTTCGGCCACCATTGGAGATCCGGAGGAAATCCAATCGTTTTTTCATCTAAAGAATGTGTTTTATTATCAACAATCCGGGGCCAGGAAACTGGAGCCTTGCTGGGTCCATATTGTAGACGAGAGGCGAGAACTGGTTTCGTTTTTTGATGACCTATTGTCTCTTGATAAGTGCAAAAAGTTATTGGTATTTGCAAATAGCCGCAAAAAATGTGAGCAATTATTTGAAATTTTGAATTATGAAGGGAGGTTTTCTAACAACGTTCTTCTCCATTATTCCAATCTTTCTACCAAAGAGCGGCGTTTCATTGAATCGTCCTTTCGCACCCGCAAACAAAGCCTTTGCATCGCCACAAGTACGTTAGAGATGGGCATCGACATCGGGGATATCGACGGTGTTGTTTTGATGGGGCCGCCGCCTTCGGCGATGGCTTTTGTACAGCGAATCGGTCGGGGCAACCGCGGGCAAAACCGCCTGAAGTT
>CAZPCF010000286.1:0-2444 GCA_964585045.1 uncultured bacterium | reverse complement strand
AATATGATCATTTTATTCGCACAACCGATGATTATCATAAAAAGACGGTACAAAAGGTTCTGACCGATCTTGAGGCGAAGGGGGATATCTATAAAGCTTCGTATCATGGCTGGTATTGCACCCCCTGTGAATCATTCTGGACCGAGCTCCAGCTGAAGGACGGGAAATGTCCGGAATGCAATCGCGGGGTGGAACGGCTTGAAGAAGAGAATTACTTTTTCAAGATGTCCACCTACCAGCCATGGCTTGTCGATTATATCCAGAAAAATCCAGATTTCATTCAACCCGAATACCGCAAAAACGAAGTGCTCGGATTTCTAAAAGAGCCACTCGAGGATCTATGCATCACACGGCCCAAGGCGCGTCTCACATGGGGGATCGAGTATCCGGGATCCAAAGATCATGTGGTCTATGTCTGGTTTGACGCGCTCCTGAATTATTTAAGCGGTGCGGGCTATCTGCTGGATGACAAAAAATTCAAAATGTTATGGCCGGCAGATCTTCACTTGATGGCGAAAGACATTCTTCGCCAGCACGCCATTTTTTGGCCGATCATGCTCAAAGCTATGGGTGTTGAAATGCCGAAGCTCGTATTTGCGCATGGCTGGTGGAAGATAGGCGGGGCAAAGATGTCAAAATCGGTCGGAAATGTTGTGGACCCGATCGTAACCGTTCAAAAATATGGAAGCGATGTGCTTCGGTATTTCCTTTTGAATGAAGTGACGCTTGGTTTGGATGGCACCTATTCTGAAGATCTTTTGATTGAGCGCTACTCGAGCGATCTTGCGAATGGCCTCGGCAATCTTTTGCACCGGACGGCCTCCATGATCGAAAAATACTTCGATGGGAAAGTCCCGCAAGGGGAGAAGGCAAATTGTTTTTACGCGCCGCTGGATTTATGGGAGAACGTGTCGAAAGCGGTCCTTTCTTATGCACCGCGTGAAGCCTTGAATGCGATATGGGCGGTGATCACCCGCGCTAATCAGTTCGTGGAAGAGAATAAACCGTGGGCCCTTGCCAAAGATCCGGCGAAAAGAACGGAGCTTGCGGATGTGCTGTTTAACCTCGCCGACAGCGTGGCGCATGTAGCGGTCCTGTTGCAGGCCTTTATGCCGGAAACTGCAAAGAAGATCCTGGAGCGTCTCAGGGTGGTAGGGTATCAAAGCGTCAGGACCTCGCAGGATTTTATGAAGCCGCTTGTGGTGCCGGGCACTTCAATAGAAAAAGGAGAGCCGCTTTTTCCGCGTCTTGATGAGAAGACGTCATGAATTTGACGGATACTCACATCCATCTGCATTTTCCCCAATACGACGCTGACCGGTCGGAAATGATCCAGCGAGCGATCCAGGGCGGCGTGCGCCATTTCCTGAATATCGGTACCGATCTGGAAGATTCCCGAAAGGCTGTTGCGATCGCTGACGAGTACCCGGAGGTCTATGCCGCGATCGGTTATCATCCCCACGAGACAAAAACGGCCAATCCCGCGGATCTTTCTGAGCTTGAAAAACTTTTAGCTCATCCTAAAGTGGTCGCGATCGGGGAGGTGGGGCTGGATTATTTTCATGACCATTCGCCGCGTGATGTGCAGGAAAAACTTTTGCGGACTTTTCTGGAGTGGTATCAAAAACATAAAAAACCCATCATCATCCACTGCCGGGATGCTTACGAAGACTTGCTGCGCATCCTAAAAGAAACTTCCCGGGAGCCTTTCCGGGGGGTGCTCCACTGTTTTTCTTCCACGGCTGAGACCATGAAGAAATTCACGGACCTGGGTTTTTATGTTGCATTCGGCGGGGCCCTGACCTATAAAAAAAATGATGTCCTTCGCGAGGCCTGCGCGTTTTGCCCGAAAGATCGCCTGCTTCTTGAGACCGATGGGCCGTACCTCGCGCCTCAATCGAAGCGGGGCAAACGGAATGAGCCGCTTTACATGATCGAGACAGCGGAATGTGCCGCGGGACTCCACGGCATGAGCGTGGATGCGATCGCGGACCTGACCACGGCGAATGCGAAAGCTCTCTTCGGCCTATGCTGATCGTGACTATTTTGATCCTTCTTGCGGCCATGACGGTCCATGAGGTCAGTCATGGGTTCGTGGCTCACCGGCTTGGAGATGATACGGCCAAGAGGGCCGGACGGCTGACGCTGAATCCCTTGCGGCATATCGATCCGTTCTGGACCATCCTCCTGCCGGCGCTTCTTTATTTTACGACAGGCGGCCGTTTCATGATCGGGATGGCCAAGCCCGTTCCCGTGAATTTTTCGAAGTTGAGAAATCCCCGGCGCGATATGGTCTACGTAGCGCTTGCGGGCCCCCTGGCGAATATTGGGATGGCCGCAGTCCTTGCGTTCTTTTTTAAAATAAACCATAATCCCTTACTGCTCTATGGGATCTATTTGAATCTTGGGTTGGGGGTTTTGAACTTGATCCCCATCCCGCCGCT
>CAZPCF010000285.1:0-2447 GCA_964585045.1 uncultured bacterium | reverse complement strand
GTTTGCTAAACCGCTGTGGCGCCTAAAGCGTCACCGGGGGTTCAAATCCCCCCCCCTCCGCCATTTTTCCCAATGAAAAATGACGATGCCCGCGGCGGCCAAGGAAGCCGCCGTCGGCATGAAGCGGGGATTTGAAGGGAGCCCTGATTTGAAACATGACAAGCGTCATGTTTCAAGGGCGGGTGGCCGACCCGGAACGATAGTGAAGGGCGCCAAATCCCCCCCCCTCCGGAGTTGATACCAATTCGCACCGGTAGGACGAATTGGTTGTAGGCGCGTCCATTGTTTCTTCGAACAACAACATCGTGACGGACCAATGAGGTCCGTCTACGATGATCGCCGTTTTGCCTTTGTAAAACGACGTTGCCGTCGACGTAAACAAATGGTCGTCACCTTTTCTGCCGTTCCTGTGGCGGAGAAAGAGTTACTCCTCCTTTCGCTCATTGTTTCCCGTTCCCCGTGGTTCTGCTACAATAACCTCTGATGTCGAGACCGGCTTGCCGTTGCGGTCTGCAAAGAACGGTCCTAAAGGAGGGCATGATGGCGAGAGCGACGATCGGAAAAGAGATCTACTGCGTGGCCAAGGACGAGACCGGGCTGCTTGGCCGGATCGTTTTTGCCCTGGCCCAGAAAAATATCTTTATCCAGCACCTGACCGCGGACACGGAAAGCGGCCAGGGGCGTCTCCGGCTGATCACCTCAAGCGGGGATCTCGAAAAAACCAAGGAAAGCATTGCTTATTTCATCCCCAAGATCGAGGCCCGGGAGGTTTTGATCGTCGAGTTCGAGAACAGGGTCGGCACGCTGGCCGAGGTCGCGAAGATCCTTGGGCAGAACGGCATCAGCGTCCGTTCCGTCTACGGCACAAGCTCGGACGGGTTCAAGATCACCGGGATCTTCGACACGGCCGACAACGCGAAGGCCCGCGAGCTGATCAACGCGGCGAGCGGCCGCTCCGGGGTTTAAAGGCGGGGGCCTGTTTTTCGCGTGGGTTTTTGTTTCGCAAAAACAACTTGTTCAAGGAGGGTTTAAAAATGCAACTTTCGATCTTCGTGGCAAGGGTTCTGGCGGTCATTTACCTTTCCGTCGGCATCTCGGTGCTCAGCGGAAAAACCAACTTCGGCAAAATGATAGAGGACTTCGAAAGGTCCCCCGGCCTTACCTACCTCGCGGGGATCTTGACCCTTATCCTGGGCATGCTTTTGGTGCACTCTCACAACATTTGGGTCAGGAACTGGACCGTCCTGATCACGGTGATCGGCTGGGGGGCGCTCCTCAAAGGGATCCTGCTCCTGGCTTTCCCGAAATCCCTTTCAACTTTCAAGGGCTGGTACAAGAACACCCGGACCTGGGGCACCTTCATCATCGCCCTCGGATTTCTCTTCACCTATCTCGGCTTTATCCTTAGATAAACCGGACAGCGGAGCAGAGCCTGTGGTACGGCGCCCGGTCCCGCAAACGCGAAGGGCAACGAGAAAGGACGGAAAAAATGTGGAAACGGGTAGCCGGTTTGCTGGCGGTCGTGGTTATCGCAACATTGCTTTTTGCGTCGGCCGTTTATGTCTCGCCCTACGTTGCCATTCACAACCTGCGCCGGGCGTTTGACGCCAAAGACGCGGATACGATATCCCATTATGTTGATTACCCGAGCCTGCGCGAGAGCCTGAGGACCCAGGTGGAGGCTCCTATGGCGAAAGGGATCGCCAACAACAAAGCGAACGATCCTCTCGGGCTCCTGGAGTCGCCTCTCGTGACGGCTTACCTCGACGCTCTATTCGACCAGATCGTTACCCCGGAAGGCATCGCAGGCTTGTTCAGCGGCGGAACGCCCGAAGTGGATGAAGCAGGGAAGATCAAGCAGCCCGCCGGACAGGCCGGGGGTGAAGAGCTCGGCCCGACCCGGACGACCCTGTTCTATGAGGAGATGAACAAATTCGTTCTCCGCATCGAGAGCCTCGAAGAGAAGTCTTCGGTGGATCTGGCCTTTCATCGGCACGGCCTGTTCTCATGGAAACTCTCCTCAGTCCGCTTCACACCCGCCTTGCGCTGAATGAGCGCGGCGGAACAGTTCCCGCGGTCCGGCGCCCGGCCGCGAAGGCTGCGGCCATATACAAAATTGAGCCGGAAAGGATATAATCAGCCATGATCGAAACCATCATAAAAGACTTTATCGCGTTATGGGCCGTGATCGACCCCATCGGGACCATCCCGGTCTTTATGGTCGCGACAAAGGGACTCGAGCCGCTGGCTTCGCGAGGCAAAATAAAAAAGTAAACGGCCGGCGTCCCGCGGGCGGGGTTGATCAAAAAAACACGGAGGGGAGAACGATGAAAAAACGACCCAGGTCCCTTTCCCGCCCGGGATTCGGGCTGATCGAGCTCCTGCTCGCGCTGGCCCTGATCGGGGGCCTCTACTTCCTGATCCTGAGGCTGCATGGCAAGACAGGG
>CAZPCF010000284.1:0-2453 GCA_964585045.1 uncultured bacterium | reverse complement strand
GAATTTCTCTTTCACCTTCTCGGCATCCCGCTCCTCGATATTCCAATCTTGGGCCAGACACTGGGTGAGATAATGTCCGCCCATGGGAAGAGTCCGCACTCCGGCCAGCAAGCCGTTCTTCCAAAGCACCAATTGCGTCGCGTCATCTGCAATGTCCAGGATCATGCCCCCTTCTTGTTTTTCGGCATCCCCCAGCACGGCCTCGGAAAGCGGCAGGACCTTCGGAAAATAACCCTCCACATCGAGATCGAGCGTCTCAAAGATCTTGGCAATATTGCGAAAGGCTTGGAATTCCATGGTGTAGATCTGAAGCGTCACGCCCAGGCGCTCGGCCTCGAGACCCACGGGATTGCGCACCGCCGGCATATCATTGACGAGGAAAGATTCCGGGACAGCCTGTAAGATCGATTCGTTCAGGGGCAATGTCGCGACGTTCCGCGTCTGCTGGACCACGGATTGGACCTCATGCGAGCTGATCGTACGCCGTTCGGGAGAATAATACTCACAGCTTGAGAAACGGTACATCTTGAAGCGGCTGTTCCCAAGCACCACATAGACCGGGACCTGTTCCCATGCCTCCGGCGGCAAGAGCGCTTTCATCAACTTCTCAAGGGCATTGCTCGCATTCTGGAGATTCGAGACCAGTCCCTTTTCAAAACCTTCCGGGAAGAGGGTTTCTTCATGCCGGAGCACCTGCGGGTTGCTGCTTCCCGTGTCCCCCAACATCACCACGAGCTTCCGGGTGCCAATATAAACAACCACGCATCTGTTCTTCATATCGATTGGGAGGTTCATGGTTTCCTCTTCACCGCCACGCGGTCGTATTGCAGGTCCATGTATTCGATCTTCTCGCGCGGCTCGGTCTTTAAAAGGTAGACCGCATTGGCCAGGGAGGACATGCTCTCGGATGCTTTTCGACCTAGCTTAAAATCCGGCCCTTCCCCCAGCCGGATCGTCACATACCCGTTCGGATCGAGGCTCACCCGGGTCACGGTCTCGCGACGCGCAAGCTCATGTTTCTGAAAAACCTTCATGAACCGTAATGCCTCTGCAAAGCCTTTATTCTGAAGACGCGCACCGATCCGGGGCTCCTTGAACGGCTCGCTGAAATCTTCCATAAGGATCCATGCGGGATCAAGGGCCGGACGGCTTTCAATGATGAATCCGTCCTCGGCTGCGATCGCATACGGACCCCCGGGCCTCAGCTGCACATTCGCGACGGGCCTGCGTTTTTGGATCTCAACGCGGATCGTTGTCGGCATCTCACGGACCACACGCACGCTTTGCGCGCCCGGGCCGAGCGCGATCGCACCTTCGATCTTTTTTAGATCGAGCAGCAGGATATTCTTACCGAGGACCTTATCCTCGAGCGCACGAATACTCCCGGGCGAAAGAGCGTCCGGCGGAACGACCTGGACCCCCTGCACCCTAAGCCAGTGGTCCTCGCACAAACCTTTTTTCACGACAAAACCGGCATAGACCAGCACCCCGGCGATCACCGCCACCGGAAGTAATTTCCAGAGAAGCCACAGGACCCCGCGGAACATCGCGCCGAGCGCGGAGAAGAACCACCCCTTTTTACCTTTTCTGAACTTTTTCTTACCCATGGAGAATTATTTCTTTCCTTTTTGTTCGTAGGCATCCCGAAGAACGCGCAAACATAACTCCTCAAAACTGATCCCGACCGCCCGCGCCGCTTTCGGCAGGAGACTGAATTCCGTAAGCCCGGGAATACTGTTCACTTCCAGAACATACGGCCGGTTCTTCCGGTCCAACATCACATCCACCCTCGAAAATCCTTTAAGCCCAAGGCCCCGATAGACCCGGTAGGCGATGGCCTGGATCTTTTTGGCGACCTTCGCCGGGATCCTGGCCGGCACTTCATAGATCGTCAACCCTTTGGTGTATTTCGCTTTATAATCATAAAAGGAGCGCGACGGCTTCACTTCCACGACAGGGAGCCTCAGGCCCCCAAGAAGTCCGGCCGTCAGTTCCCGGCCGACGATCTTTTTTTCGATCAAAAGCCTTCCAAACCGTGATACAGACTTCCTTAATCTTTCGGCGGATTTTCGAAAATCTTCAACTAAGAACACGCCCTGGCTCGATCCCCCCTCGAGCGGCTTGGCAAAATAAGGCACGGGAAACGCCGCGGCCACCTTGCGCCAGTTTTTTTTATTAAGGATCGCGTATTCCGGCGTCGGGACACCGAGCTTTTTAAAATGGCGCTTGCTGATCCCCTTGTCAAAACTTTTTGCGCAGGCCTTGGAAGGCGACCCCGTAAAGAGAATGCTCTTCCGCTCCAACATTTTCTGGAGCACGCCATCCTCCCCGCCTTTGCCGTGAAGCGCGATAAAAAGAATATCGGCCTCACGGATCCTTTGGGGGAAGGTCCTCCGGTCGGCAGGATCGGCCGGAAACGCCGGAATGCCCACGCGCTTGAAAGCGCGGATCAC
>CAZPCF010000283.1:0-2458 GCA_964585045.1 uncultured bacterium | reverse complement strand
AGGATGAGCGCAAGGGGATCGAAGGATTCTCAGCGAACACCTGGGGAACCACGATCGGCGTGGATAAAGTACTTGATAACCATTTCCGCATGGGTCTCGCGGGTGGTTATAGCTGGGCGGGCGTGCATTCCAAGACCCCGGGCAGTCCCTCAGACGACATCAACAGCTTCCAGGGGACGATTTACGGCAGCTATGATTCGCTTGATCTCAACAAAGCGCGTCAGGGCGGCAAGAAATCCTACGAAGCGGTGCGTAGCCAGGTCGAGGATTCCTGGTATGTGGACGGGATGTTCGCTTTCACGCAAAATAATTACGACAGCCGCCGCGAGATCTGGCTAACTCCGACGACGAAGCGTGTCGCGAAGGCAGATCATTACGCCCAGCAGTATTCCACGAATTTCGAAGCGGGTTATAAATTCGTCTTCGAGGAAACAAAATCGCTGGAAATAACGCCCTTTGCGGGCTTGGGCTACAACTTCCTCTATATGAACAGGTACAAGGAAGATGGCGCGAACGCGTTGAACCTGACCGTGAACGGTGAAGGATTCCATCAGCTGGAACAATCGCTGGGCATGAAACTTGCCTATCCGATGGTTGCTAAAAAGATGGGGACCTTTATTCCTTCGGCGAAGGCGGCGTGGCTCTATGATTATATTGGGGATCGTTTCG
Organism: uncultured bacterium; assembly: GCA_964585045.1. GTDB lineage: Bacteria > Omnitrophota > Omnitrophia > Omnitrophales > Aquincolibacteriaceae > Aquincolibacterium. The sequence goes on along the minus strand of CAZPCF010000283.1, from coordinate 1,789 downwards.
AGACGACGGCATCTTTTGCCGGCGGGGGCTCTTCCTTTAACACCCAGGGCGCGAAACCCGCAAAGAACGGGATGCTCTTCGGTGCTGAGCTCGCGTTCCTGAATAAAGGGAACATGACGGTGACCGGGAACTGGGATATCGAGCTCAAAGATCAGTTCATGTCGAACACCTATTACGGCACCGTCCGGTACGATTTCTAATTTAAGCCGGGGGACGGCTAACGGGGAACGAAGAACTAAAACAAAAGGGGCAGGCGCTCAACAACGCCTGCCCTTTTTTATTGTAAGGGAACTGATATGCTGAATGATGACCAAGGGCCACACGATTGGGAGATGAAGGATGAAGTACCTCCGGAGCGGCTCCAGAAGAAATGGGAGCGGGAAGAGGCCTCAGGCTCCGGGACGGTTGTTTGCCCGTCCTGTAAAAAAGAAACGCCCGCGGTCCCAATACTGATCAATCGGAGCAAAGCGGAGATTGGGGCCGTCCAAACTGCCATTTTGGAGAAGAAACGAAAAGTTTGGACGGAGAACCTGACCTGTATTTTTTGCGGCACGGGTCTTGATTTCAAAAATGATGGTGGGTCCCCGAGGGAGTTTTCCAAAGCATCCAAGACTCCGTGGTACGCCAGGACCGTAACCTTGGTGGTCAGCTTTTTGGCGGTGGGGCCGTTCGCCCTGCCACTCGTGTGGTTCAATCCGGTGTATAGCCGCCGCAAAAAGATCATCGTGACGGTGATCGTGCTGGTCCTGACCTTTGTCCTTGTCGCAGTGTTCCTCCGTGCCGTAGGGAACCTCGTCGATTATTATAAACAAGCCGGTATTTTTTAGAAGCTTTGCTCCGAGTCCTGGGAGGTTGCCAAAGGCGGATTTCGGATTATAATGACATCAGTTTTTCGAAGTTCAAACCAACGAAAGGGCCTTAACATGCGTAAATTTGTGATTGCAAGCTTCGTTCTCGCACTTATGCTCGGCGGGTTTTCCATGACCGCTTATGCGGCGGTTGATTGCACCAAGGAGAATTGGGTCGATCAGGCAGGTGATTGGTTCGCGACGCGCGGGAAAAACGGTCTTGAAAAAGACCAAGTTCTTGCCGCACGGAAGGCAGACCGTATCACGAAGTGCACACAGCGGGAGGCCGAAAAAGCCGGTAAGGATATGAAAAAGAAGCTAGGGTTCTGAAAAAGCGAGCTTTTTTAAATGAGAGCATGAAAATGGCCTGATCCAAAAGATCGGGCCATTTTTTTATAAGCAAAAGAAGGTTTGCCCCGTTAGAGATTTAAGGAACTTTTCCATTGGAAGCGCTGTCTAAGGGGTAAGCAGATCTAAAGGATATCCTATGCAGGACATTGAAAAGGAACTTATTGTCAGAGCGGGGGGAGGAGACATGGGGGCATTCCGGGAGATCTATCAAAGGGCTTCCGGATATGTCTACACCCTGGCTTATCGTGTCGTGAACACAAAACATGATGCCGAGGAAGTGACGCAGGACGTGTTCCTCAAGATCCATCACAGTCTCGGATCTTTCAAGTTTGAAGCATCGTTCAAGACCTGGCTTTACCGGATCGCGGTGAATACCGCTCTTAATCACGCGGAAAAAAGAAGCCGTGTGATGACGCGCGAAGTCGAGGAAGTGTATGAATGCCCGGCCACGGCGACACAAGCCGAGGCGGGGAAGAGCCTTGAGGCTGAGGACACCGGGGCAAGGTTGAAGACCCTGCTGGATCAGTTGAACCCTGACCAGCGGGCCTGTATCGTTTCGCGGGAGATCGATGGGATGGATTATCAGGGGA
>CAZPCF010000282.1:0-2460 GCA_964585045.1 uncultured bacterium | reverse complement strand
GAAATTTTTGACAATCAATTAAAACGGAAGAATCCTCGGAAAAGCAGCCTTAGTAATTCGTGTTGAACGAGAAATGAAGCTGGGATTTTCCGGCCTCGGTGATCGGTTTATCCCCAAGCGGAACACCCCATTCCATGCGTGCGGAAAAATTCTTCCGGAAACGAAGCTCAAAACCTCCGCCAACCCCTAACATAAAATCAGATCGGGGTTCCCCGGCGCTCGCATTAGGATCATGCGTGCGGCCATAACCCACGTCACAAAAGGTGATAATGCTAAGCTGGTCCTTGAGCGGAAGGGTATCGAAGGGAAGTCTCCAATGATCGGGTATTCCATAAACCGGTATTAGAAAATCAAATCGCGACTGGAAGCCCTCGTCAGCGCCATAATCGCTTTCAGGATAACCGCGAATGGAACGGGCACCGCCAAGGAACAACTGCTCCTGCGGTAAAAGTTTGTTCGGCGAAAATTGCCCTTGGACGTCCCAGATCGCCTTGGTACGCCATGGCAATTGCGTGAGCCGGGTGAGTGAATAGGTATACTTAAAAAAGGAATTTTCTCCGCCACGGCTCGCAAGAGCCCATCCATCACCAAAGGTCGGCAGCCCAAAATAAACGCCCTGGCCAAATCCCCAACCTCCCCAACGATCACGCACCTGAAAGTCCCCTTTGAGTGAAATAACACGCTCTTTATCCCAAGTTGTTGTAACGCTTTGCGTTAGCGTATGTTTTTCCTTAAAATCAAAACCGAACTGGACATTGCCGGAATATTTTTCTGTGCGGATCAACCGCTGTTGCAAACCCAGACTATAGACCTCCGAAGTCCCGTTGATCCCGTAGATCTTGAACTCCTTTTTGGGATTCACTTGCGAGTGACTGATACTCCAGATGAACTTTGTTCCGAAGTTTGAAATGGGGATCACGTGGTAAAGATAAAGAGCGCCAAATGCATTGCCGAAGGTCGTACCGATTAGGAACGTATCATCCAACCCGAGCATGTTATTGTTTCGTATCGTGAACCCGGGCCGGTCCTTTCCGGTCAGTTTTACGCCCTGATTATCGAAGGAAGCACCCGCGTGAATTGGAAAATGATCTTCGACATCCAACACCACGTCGGTCGTCCCTTTTTCCGCACCAGCCTTAAGGATCGGCCTCACGGTGCGATCAGGATTCTCATTCATATTCATGACGTTTTCACGGATCTTATCGTAGCGAAGAACATCCCCCTTGCGGATCTTCCAGTAGCCCCGTGTTCGCCACTTGCTGTAGTAGCGGTTCTTCTCGATCGAAAGCTCTCCCATGCGCGAGGTCACAGCATTGAGATGGAGCTCCTGATTTTCCATTTTCTGGGGGGGGAGCAGAACGACCGCGATGTAGCCTTTCGCGCGATACATTTGTTCGAGAGCATTAATGAGCTTTTGCAGTTCTTCAAAATGAACTTCCCGATTCTCATACTTTTGAATGAGAGGCGCGTACTCTTTCGGATCCAGCACCAGATCCCCTTCGAGAACGATCTTTTTGATGAAAAAGGCAGGACCCGTCATGGGAACTTCCGGGGCTTGTTCTTCCTCAAGAGTTACGGGTTCTTCAGCTTTAGGTTGAAGTAACTTTCGTTTGGCTTCTTCGTCAATCTTGGCCAACTGGACGCCGGCTGAGGCTCCATAACCGGCTGCCGCAAAGAGATCCCGGCTCTGGGCAAGAGAACCCAGCAAGAAAAAAAGAACACCTAAAGACAAGACACTGGTTTTGAGTCGGCTCATAGGAGAAAGGACGGCATTTTTCTTGTATTTCTAAAGTTCTTTTTACCGAGAAACCGTCATGCCCTGGGCCCCGCCTCGCCCGAGGGAACCTTACTTCTCTTCAATACAGCCCCGTATTTCTTTAGCGATCCTTACCGGCTGGAGCGGGTTTTTCGTGCTGAAAGGGCCTGTAGAAATCGGGTTGGGTGGGAAGACGCAAACGTTTGAGAAGCCGGTAGACGAGCAGGGTCTCGACATCCCGCCAACGGGTATCGTCTTTATCCTTGCCACGCACGTGGAAACTGCCACCCGCGACCATGTCGTGGCCGCCGGCTTCTTTGCGATCATCAAAGATATCCCGAAGAATCTCTGGAGTTTCGTCCGTCGGACGGTTGCTGCGCAAAGAGACGTGCAGTTTATCCTTGTAGCGCCCCGTACAAAGCGATCGCTCCATTCCCTTATAGGTCAGAAGGAAATCCGCGATCTCTGAGACAAGATCCGGATGCTCCACTTTTCCGAGATGCGATACGATCACCCCCCGGAAGGCGCGCGCTCCCTGAAGACCGCTGGTCAACGTACTAAAAAATTTCTTGGACTTCGGCGGATTCTGGATACGGATCAGTGCCCGCATATCGCAAAGCGGCAGGATATCAAGATAGGTCTGGATGATATCCGTTCGGTGGGCGCGATAGAGATTAAGCGTGTCTGAAAGAATGCCATAAGCC
>CAZPCF010000281.1:0-2475 GCA_964585045.1 uncultured bacterium | reverse complement strand
TCCAGTTCCTCGATGATATCCTTGAGGCAATTGGCAATATTGAAGAGGACACGGGCGGGATCTCATTCGAAGAGTTCTCCGCAGACCGGAGGCGCAGGGATGCCGTCATCCGGAACTTTCAGGTCATCGGTGAAGCGATCAAGAACCTGCCTCCCGAACTCCGGGAGCGGTACCCGGACACCGACTGGAAAAAAATCGCCGGATTTCGCGATGTCCTCACCCATGTCTATTTCGGGATCAAGCTGACGATCCTCTGGGACAATGCCCAAAAAGAACTGCCGGTCCTGAAAAAGGAGATCCGGCAGATCCTCAAGCACGAGGAATCGCGGAAGTGATTGATGACACTCGGTGGTGAACGCGGATCGGTACAGAACCCGTTCATCGATTATGCCGAATCCGTGGGATGGGAGTACTTCCCGAAAGATAAAGCAACAGCATTGAGGGGCAGCACCACCGGTATCCTTTTCAAAGATATTTTCATCGACCAGATTCTCCGGCTCAACAAGTCGTTCATGACTCGCGAGCTCGCCACCGAACTCGCAAAACGGATCGGGCGCATTCCCCCAACCATTGAAGGCAACCTGATTGCTTGGGAATATCTCAAAGGTGTAAAAACCATCTTCGTACCCGCTGAAAAACGGGAACGCGACGTCCGGTTTATCGACACCGATGATATTGAGAACAACGCCTTCCACATCACCGATGAGTTCTCGTTCACCAACGGCTCGAAGACTATCCGCGAGGACGTGGTCTTCCTTGTTAACGGCATTCCGCTCTTCTTTGTCGAAACCAAGGCAGCTCACAAGAAGGAGGGTATTGCAGAAGCCCTCGACCAGATCCGGCGTTACCACCGCGAATGCCCCGAGCTGCTCGCTGTCCTCCAGCTCTATGCGCTTACCCACATCATCCGGTACTATTACAGCGCCACCTGGAACACTTCGAAAAAGACACTCTTCAACTGGAAGGACGAAGGCGGAGGGGACTTCGAGACTCTTGTCAAGACATTCTGTGACAGAAAACGTTTCATCACCCTGCTCAGCGACGGGATTCTGTTCACCCGGCAGGATGAGGAGTTAAGGAAAGTCGTGCTCCGTCAGCACCAGATGCGGGCCGTGGATAAGCTTCTCGGGCGGGCACGAGACCCCGGGAAGAAACGCGGTCTTGTCTGGCACACGCAGGGATCGGGTAAGACCTACACGATGATCGTCGCAGCGCAGAAAATCCTCCGCGAACCGGTCTTCGAGAGGCCGACCGTCATCATGCTCGTTGACCGGAACGAACTCGAAACCCAGCTCTTCGGCAACCTCACCGCTGCCGGTATTGAAAATGTCGAAGTCGCGGAGAGCAAACGGGAGCTGCAGGAACTCCTTTCAGCCGATCACCGGGGCCTCATCGTCTCCATGATCCACAAGTTCGAAGGGATGCCGGAAAAGATCAATACCCGTGATACGATCTTCATCCTTGTGGATGAAGCCCACCGTACAACTACCGGCACGCTGGGTAACTACCTCATGGGCGCACTCCCGAATGCCACCTACATCGGTTTCACCGGAACCCCCATCGATAAGACCGCATACGGGCAGGGTACGTTCATTACGTTTGGGCGTGATGATCCACCGCACGGCTATCTCGACCGGTACCGAATTGCAGAGTCCATCAGCGACGGCACCACGGTCCCGCTCAACTACACGCTCGCCCCCAACGATCTGCTCGTGGACCGCCGGACTCTCGAAAAGGAATTCCTTGACCTTGCCGAGATGGAGGGTATCAGCGATGTCGCAGAACTCAACAAAGTCCTTGAAAAAGCGGTTAACCTCCGGAACATGATGAAAAGCCCCGAGCGGGTGCCAAAAGTGGCCAGGTTCGTGGCAGATCATTTCCGGAACAACGTGGAGCCCATGGGATACAAGGCGTTCTTGGTTGCTGTAGACCGGGAAGCATGTGCACTCTACAAAAAGGAACTCGATAAACACCTCCCCCCGGAATATTCAGAAGTCGTTTACAGCCCGAACCCCCGGGATGAAGACGACCTTCGCATGCACTACCATGCAGAAGACGAGGAGAAACGCATCCGTAAGGCATTCAGGAGCCCGGACAAAAACCCAAAGATCCTCATTGTCACAGAAAAACTTCTCACCGGTTTTGATGCACCTGTCCTCTACTGTATGTATCTCGACAAACCGATGCGGGACCATGTCCTCCTCCAGGCAATTGCCCGCGTGAACCGGCCGTACGAGGATGAAGCGGGACGAAAGAAACCTTCTGGGTTCGTGCTCGATATTGTCGGGATCTTCAACAACCTCAAAAAGGCACTTGCTTTTGATTCCAGCGATATCGAGGATATCGTCAATGATCTCGACGTTCTCAAAGCCCGGTTCACCAAGCTGATGTCACAGGAAGCACAGCAGTATCTTGGGCTTGCCAGAGGAAAGACACGGGATAAGGCGGTCGAAGCCGTACTAGAATATTTCCTGA
>CAZPCF010000280.1:0-2497 GCA_964585045.1 uncultured bacterium | reverse complement strand
CCGGACGAAGCCATACTCGCTTCGGTAAAGAATATTCTTTCCCAAAAAGCCAGTCGCAGGTAACTGAAGTGGCACCACGCCTCAAAAAGATCCTCATTACCGCCGGGCCGACGCGGGAGATGCTCGATCCCGTGCGATTTCTCTCCAATCTTTCAACGGGGGAAATGGGCTATGCCCTCGCAAAAGTGGCCATCTCAAAGGGTTATCAGGTAAGTCTCGTCAGCGGTCCGACGGACCTTCCGCCTCCCAAGGGGGTGAAGTTCTATGCGGTTATCTCGGCCTTGCAAATGAAGAAGGTTTGCGCGGAACTTTTCCCGAGGCATGACGGTCTAATCATGACGGCGGCTGTCTGCGATTTTATGCCCGCCGCAATAGGCCGGCACAAGATCCCTAGCTCAAAAGGGCTGACACTTAAACTTAAACGGACCCCGGACATCTTGGCGTCGCTCGCAAAGCGAAAAGGCCGCAGGGTGGTTATCGGTTTTTGTCTCGAGACGCAGGACCTGATACGGCGCGCCCAGAAGAAGCTTATCAAGAAGAAACTAGATGGTATTGTGGCGAATTTTTACAACTCTAACGGGTCTATCCCGTTCGGGAGACGGCGCGTGCAGGTTCATTTGATCGATGCCTCCGGTAAAGTCCGGAGACTTACGGACCGGTCCAAAGCGCAGGTCGCAGTGACTCTTTTGGGATGGATGGAGCGTTTGAGCAGGGTTCCTTTCAGGAATATCCAAAAATCTATTTTGAAAACCTGAAAACTGATTATAATGAGCAAATTTCAAAGGTAGATCATTATGCTATTGTCAAACCTAGCAAAGGAGACGAAGACCATGAAATTCTTCACAAGAAAACTAGCGGCTATTTTGATCCTACCACTTATGCTTAGCGGGTGCGCAACCGACAGTCTCTCAGAGCGCGAGACGGGAGGCTTGGCGGGCGCAGCACTTGGCGCGGGGGCGGGTGCTCTTGTTGGGGCTGCATCGGGTCACGCGGGTGTGGGTACGGCCATTGGAGCGGGGGCCGGTCTTTTGACAGGTGTGGTTGCGGGCGAGATGGCGCGTCGCCAGAAGGAGCAGACGAAAAAGGAACTGCGTCAGGAGATGATGCAGCAACAGTATCAACCTCAATACGCACCCCAGCCGGCTTCAAGCCAAGGCTATGCGCCGGCTCAGCCGCAGCCAACTTATTCACAGACTACGGTGAAACAAGAGTTGAACTCAAAATATAATCCGAGGACGGGGCAGACCTTTCCCTCGAATTACACCTATGATCCGAATACCGGCGAAGAGCTGAAGTTGCTTCAATAATCCCATGAAGTCCAAAAAGTCCAAGAAGATCGGGATCCTGACCGGGGGCGGGGATTGCCCGGGGCTCAATGCAGTCATTCGTGCCGTCACCAAATCCGCCATTGCGAACCATGGGTGGGAAGTTTTTGGTATCGAGGACGGCTACGCGGGGCTGATCGAAAAACGCGGCCATGAATTGACCCAAACCCACGTGTCAGGGATCCTCACCTTGGGAGGGACTATTCTCGGCACATCGAACCGTGCGGACCCGTTCAAGATCCCCGTAGTCAAAGGAAAGAAAGTTGTTTTTGAAGATCACTCGGACCGGGCGATCGAACATTTCCGGCAGTGGGGTCTGGATGTTCTAGTTGCGGTCGGCGGCGATGGGACTCTTTCTATTGCCAATCAGCTTTGTCGCAAGGGGATCCCGGTCGTAGGAATTCCAAAGACCATTGATAATGATCTGAGCGGTACGGATTACACTTTCGGGTTTCACACCGCCGTGAGTATTTGTACGGAAGCGATCGATAGGCTCCATACGACGGCCGCCGCGCATCACCGGGTGATGATCCTCGAGGTGATGGGGAGGAATGCCGGCTGGATCGCGCTTCATTCCGGTTCCGCGGGCGGCGCGGATATCATTTTGATCCCGGAGTTTCCGTATTCGATGGACGCGATCTGCAAAGCCGTCAAGAAACGGGCTCTGCACGGGAAAAAATTCAGCTTGATCGTGGCGGCCGAAGGGGCGAAGGAGAAGGGCGGAAAGGTCATCGCAAAAAAGAGTGATCTCAAGAATCCCTATCCCATCAAGCTTGGAGGCGTCGGAAAATACCTTGAAGAACGTCTCGAGGGATACACGGGGCTTGAAACCCGCTCGGCGAGTCTGGGGCACATTCAGCGGGGAGGTTCTCCGGTGCCGGCGGATCGCAATTTAGGAACGCTCTTTGGGACGCGTGCCGTGGAATTGATCCACCAGAGGAAATGGGCCCAGATGGTTTGCGTGCAGGGAAATACCATCCGGTCCATTCCGATCGAGGAAGCCGTTCATAAGTTGAAAGTTGTGATGCCGGACAGCCCCCTTGTCGTGGCCAGCGAGGCTGTCGGGATCAGTTTTGGGCGGTAATTTCTCCAGGTTATAATTATCGCGTTCTGATTTTTATTAAGAACGTGAAAAGATCAAAACGCCCTTAATTTTTCTGATCTTTCTTCCA
>CAZPCF010000279.1:0-2511 GCA_964585045.1 uncultured bacterium | reverse complement strand
TTGGACTTGATGTAGATGAGCGTTGCTGCCATCACGATGAATTCGCCCGCGACCTCAAGATCCAGCTGTTTCATTACTTTCAGATAATCCAGATACTGCCGCGTGATCTCCGCGACCGGAATGTCATAGACATTCATCTCATTTTTTTTGATAAGGTCTAAAAGAAGATCGAGCGGCCCGTCATAGACCGCGATCTTGACGTGAAGCGGGTCGTGTTCTTTCACCGCTTCCGGAATAGGCGGGAGCGGAGAGGGTTCTACCGGGGGCGTCGCGGGAGAAGCTACGACACCAGACCCATCGCCTGCAGGGTTTCCTTGAGGGTCTGGCTCGCTACTTCCCGCGCCCTCTTGGCTCCCCGGTCGAGGATCTGCCGTATTTCCGTTTTTTTCTTCATCCATGATTCACGTCTTTCCCTTATCGGGTCCATAAATCCGTTCAGTTTTGCGGCCATTTCTATTTTGCAATCCACGCAGCCACGCGTTGCGTTCTTGCATTCCTCGGCGATCGTTTCCGCCTGGTCTTTATTGAAAAGCTTGTGATAAAAATAAACCGGACAAACTTCCGGATGCCCTTTGTCCGAACGCAGCTTTCTCGCCGGGTCCGTTACCATGGCCTTAACCTTTTTCACCACCTCTTCCCTGGAATCCGCGAGATAAATACAGTTGCCGTAACTTTTGCTCATCTTCCGGCCATCGAGCCCCGGCACTTTCGGTACATGCGTGAGCACCGCTTCGGGTTCCGGAAAAATTTGCTTCTTGTAAAGATGGGAGAAACGACGAATGATCTCACGCGTCAGTTCCAGATGAGGCAGTTGATCTTCGCCCACCGGAACCTTCTCGGCCTTATAGATCGCAATGTCCGCGGCCTGAAGTACCGGATATCCCAAAAAACCGTGGGTGTGGAGTTCCTTGCCCTTGAGCTCTGTGAGCTGATCTTTATAAGTCGGGTTCCGCTCGAGCCACCCGAGCGGTGTGATCATCGAAAAAAGCAGTGCGAGATTGGCGTGTTCCAACACTTCGCTTTGCACGAACATCGTACACTGCTCCGGGTCCAGGCCACTTGCCAGATAATCGATCACAATCTCCGTCACGTTCTCGGCAATCCGGGTTTTGTCTTCATACTCTGTGGTCAGAGCATGCAGGTCGGCGATCATGAAAAAAGCGTCTTGGCCTTGCAATTTCTTGTAATTCTCGAGAGCGCCAAGAAGGTTCCCAAGATGCAGTTTTCCCGTAGGCCGTGTACCACTTAGAACGCGCGTTGACATAATGAGGGCAAATCTCCGTAACCTTTGAATTTTGAGGATTTTACAGCAGATCGTTCAGGGGTGTCAATGAAACACATCACCCCCGGCATTGGATCGGGGTAAAGACACGGGGCGTGGAATAAATAACTCTTTTGGGGGAAACTGTTATATAATGCCCCCGTCACAATAGAGCATTGGCAATCCCCTAGGTGACACCAGCACTGTCCTTGCCCTTATTTCTTTTCTTAAATGGTCGGCAAGAACTGCCCCAATTTCCGCTTCACGGAAATTGAAAAGTATTGGAACTGAAACAAGCCCGTCTTGGCTGAAGTTATACTTGCACCGTGGCCGTTTAATTTTTGAAGATACACGGTCCCAATACCAATCAATCGCAGCAAAGCTGAGATTGGGGCCGTCCAAACTACCATTCTGAAAAAGAAATATAAGATTTGGACGGTACGGTACTGCCAACCCGTAAAGTTAATATGGACGCAGTACTTAAGACCTCTCAAAAAATGAACTGCCCGGAACTTTCACAAAGAGGCCTATGAAAAAAGAAAAGATCGCGAACGGTCACCTCCTCTATCACCCGGTCCATGGCTTGTGCCGCATAGAGCGGGTCACCCAGCCTGGCCCTTATGACCAGAGGGGACCTAGTTATTCGTTGGTCCCTAAAATAGCTACTAAAATGAAAGCTCGCTTTGTCATTTCGGCCGCGGACTTGGAGATCTCTGGTTTTCACGGCCTTGTTTCGCCCAAGGAGGCGAATAAGATCCTGCACTATTTAAAATCTGGGAATGGCAAGGGCCGTCCTAGAACCGAGCCATCGCAAAACCTGCAGGATCAGGCTTGGGGTCTGGCCCGGACCCTTCAAACCTTTGCTTATGATAAGTTCGAAGCAAAAGACCAGAGGAAACGGCAGGCGCTCGAACGTTCGGCCAAAGGTCTTGTGGGAGAACTTTCTTGTGTGTTCAAGCTTACTTTGAAGAAAACGGCAGACAGGGTCCTAAAGAACCTAGGACACGGGTCGCGGATCAATCCTTCGGTCCTTTCAGCTTTGGCGCTTGCCGGAGAAGATTAAGGATCAGACAGAAAAAGCACACACGCGGTCGCTTGAGAACGCTTACCTCTTTTTCTTTTAGTAAAAACCCAGACGCACTGAACAACACATAAAGCTTAAGGGAAGTTCAGTACAGTCCTAGTTTTCAATTATTTTTTTATCGGTGAACCAGGACGCAAAAGGAGCTAAAGTAACATGAGTGAACATT
>CAZPCF010000278.1:0-2530 GCA_964585045.1 uncultured bacterium | reverse complement strand
TGACTTTGGTGAGAGGAAAAAGCCGGCTCCCGAGACCTCCCGCGAGAATGACGCCTTTCATCGTTCCCCCTTCTTTACCCCGTTAGAGATAGGAAGCGTTTTTTAAACGCTTCCGTCGCCCTTAAAATATTTTATGTAAATTGTTGTTTCAAATTCGAGCCATAACATCCACGCGGCATACCACCCCGGGATCTCTATCGGGGCTTAGGCCAAAGGCCGTCCGATGCTGAAGTAATGAAAACCATGTTCCTTCATTTCCGCGGGCGAAAACATATTGCGTCCGTCAAAAAAGAACCGTTCTTTCATGGACTTCTTGAGATGTTCCCAGTCCAGATTCAAAAATTCACTCCATTCGGTGAGTACCGCGATCGCGTGCGCTCCGTGCCCAACCTCGTACGGCGTATCGACATAATCCACGTCCCGGAGAATGGCGGCGGCTTTCGCAGCCGCCTGCGGGTCATAAGCCTTCACACGGGCCCCTTCCTTTTGGAGCATTTGGATGATCGGGATCGAGGGCGCAGAGCGCATATCATCCGTGTCCGGTTTGAACGCCAGTCCCAGCACTCCGATCGTCTTGCCGCGGAGCGTCTTCATGGAATTTTTGATCTTTTCCACAAAATATTTTGCCTGCGCGTCATTGATCCGGAGCACGTCGGCGAGAAGTTCAAAACGGGCGCCCAGTTTTTCGGAGATATGCAGGAAGGCGCTCACGTCCTTGGGAAAACACGACCCGCCGAACCCGACCCCCGCTTTGAGGAACTGTTTACCGATGCGGGCATCCAGCCCCATCCCTAAGGCGACCTTCTCAATGTCCGCGCCGACCGCGTCACAGATCCTGGAAACCGCATTCGTGAAAGAGATCTTGGTCGCCAGAAAAGAATTCGCGGCATGTTTGATCAGTTCCGCGCTCTTGATGTCCGTCACGATCATGGGTGCCTTGAGCGGGCTGTAAAGCGCCCGGAATATTTTTTCCGCCCGCTCGCTCGAGACGCCGATCACGATGCGGTCCGGCTGGAGGAAGTCGTGGATCGCGGAGCCTTCCCTCAGGAATTCGGGGTTGGAGGCCACGTCAAAGTGTACGTCTTTTTTAACGTGGCGTTTGATCGTTTGGCGCACCCATTCTCCCGTTTCGACCGGGACCGTGCTTTTCTCAACGATCAAACAGTATTTGCGAAGGTGCGTCGCGATCTGCTTGGCGACCATTTCCACGAAGCTCAGGTCCGCTTCGCCGTGTGGCTTCGGGGGCGTGTTCACGCAGATAAAAAGCACCTCGCAACGATCGACGATCCCGGAGATCTCCGTGGTAAAAGACAGGCGCTTGGCCGCTACGTTTTCCAGCACCATCTCCATAAGCCCGGGCTCGTAGAACGGGATCTTCCCCTTCTTGAGCGTCCGGACCTTGGCCTTGTCCTGATCCACGCATGTGACCGTATGCCCTAAATGCGCCAAACAGGCCCCTGTCACAAGCCCCACATAGCCTGAACCGATGATCCCTATTTTCATAAACCCCGTCCCTTGAAATGAATCCGCAATGTCACAGGTGAAATATTACTGCGCGGAAAGAAGCGAACCTTGACCCGCCATCGTCGGGGTCCCGAACCTGCCGGCCCCCTCATTGGCGCCGGCCACGGTCTCACCGATACGCGGATCGGAAAAGCTGGCGCGCCCGCCCCCCAAACCGACCCCGAGCGAGGGAAGCGCCTTCATGCGGAAATTAAAAAAAAGCTGATTGTTGTTACTGTTGATCCACGAATTACGGACATTGTAGCCAAATTCCAGGATGAAGTCGTGGAGATCGCGCGTCGCGGAAACCTGGTATTCCTGGATCCCGGTCGAGGAAGAATCCCACCGGATGTAACCGCCCACTTCCCACAAATGGTTTATCTGGTACCGCGCATCCGCAATGATCTCGTTGCTCTTGGGGATCTCCTGGACCGAGTACCAATCATAGTGCGGATGCATGTAGCGGTACCCCAAGATCAGCTTCAGGGGACCTTTCCGGATCACCATGTCATTACTTGAGAATTTCAGAAAGCGTTTTGCAAAATCATACTCAAGACGCGCCTGGAACTGCAGCCACTCGTAGGGACGCAGGACCAGCTCATTATCGAACGAGGTGAATTGATTGCAGTGAACAGTGGGGTCTTGTGACTTAGCCTCGAAGTGCAGGAACGTGTTCAAACTGACAATGTCCACGCGCTGCGTTTTTCCATTCACGACCCGCTTTGTTTGAAGCCGGTTCTCCAGGCCGAAAATGACCTGATTGGCATCCCCGATCGTATCGACCGTGTCGAAGTGGATCAGCTTATCGTTGCTGACCGTCGAGTATGTGCCCTTGTACGTAACGCTCGGTTCGAACACATGCCGCAGCTGGTTCACTTCGATGCCCATTTTGTCGAATGAAACATCGAACATTCTATAAAAATGCGTTCGAAGATCGGCCCCATATTCGACGGCGCTCCGGTACTTTGCGGCATTCGAATTGAGCCTGTGGCTGTATTGCGTCCCGCGATACCCCGCAAAGGGCATG
>CAZPCF010000277.1:0-2549 GCA_964585045.1 uncultured bacterium | reverse complement strand
CGCGGCTTGTTTGGCAGGCCAAAGTCCAAAAATGATCCCCACCCCCGCGGAAAAAATAAAAGCCAGGAATAAAGAGCCGATCGTGATGATCATTTTCCATTGCGCCAGGGTCGCGATCAGCCAGGAGATCACCCCGGCAAGGACGATCCCCGCCAGACCTCCCAGAAAAGTGATCATCACCGCCTCCACAAGGAATTGCATCAGAATATCCCGCGGCGTCGCACCCAGGGCCTTTCGCAGGCCGATCTCGCGCGTTCTTTCTTTGACGGAAACAAGCATGATATTCATGATCCCGATGCCCCCGACCACAAGCGAGATCGCCGCCACGGCGCCAAGCAAAACGCCAAAAGTCTTGGTCGTGCTGGTGAGCGCGGCTTGAATGTCCGCGTAATTTCGGATATTAAAACTGTCATAATGTTCCGGGGTCAGACGGTGCCTCCGGATGATCAGCTGGTTGATCTCTTCCTGTGCGGCGGGCATCTCTTTCAAGTCCGCGATCTCGACGTCGATCTGGTCGAAGTAATCCTTCCCCATGAGCCGCTTCATCGCGGTCATGAGAGGGATCACCACGACGTCATCCTGATCATGAAAGGCATTGGCCCCCAAGGAGGGCAGGATCCCAAGAACCTGGAAGCTGATACGATTGATCTTGATCGTCTGCCCGAGAGGTTCCTCGTCTCCGAAAAGGGCCTTCTGAACCGTTTTACCGATTAAGACCACCCGTTGACGCACCTGATCCTCACCGGCGGTAAAAAAGCGCCCTGCCACGGGTTCCTGGTTCCTCATGCTGGCATAATCGGGCGTCACACCGATCACCCGGGTGCTCCAATTCTTATTCCCGAAAACCAGTTGTCCTTGCCCCGTGACCTGCGGCCCCACTTGCTTGACTGAAGGGACCTCCTTGATGGCCCGGACATCGTCAAAGGTCAACCGTGTCGCAGCCACGGATGCGACCCCGTGAACTTTCACCGAACCCGGACGGATGGAGAGAAGATTGGAGCCCATTCGGGACAGCTGTTCGGTGATCGCTTCGCGCGCGCCTCGGCCCAGAGCAAGCATGGTGATCACGCAAGCCACCCCGATCAGAACACCGAGCATGGAAAGGAACGACCTTAATTTATTTCCCAGGATCACGCGATTGGCTTGTTTAAAGTGTTCCAGGAATTCTTCGAAATTATATTTTTTCTCTTTTGATAATTCTTGAAAATCCGGTGCTTTGATCTCGGAGAGCGGCCTCTGCCCTGGATCCGCACGTCTTTCATCGCTCACGATCTTCCCGTCGTGCATGCGAATGACCCGCTGCGCCGCGTTCGCGACCTCTTCGGAATGCGTGACCAATACAATGGTCATTCCCTGCCTGTGGAGATCCTTGAAGATCTCCAGGATCTCCGTCCCGGATCTGGAATCAAGATTCCCGGTGGGTTCATCGGCGAGGATCATAAGAGGTTTGTTCACAAGCGACCGGGCGATCGCCACGCGTTGCTGCTGTCCTCCCGAGAGTTCATTCGGACGGTGTCCCATCCGGTCGGCAAGCCCGACTTTTACAAGCATTCCCTCCGACCGCTCGAGATCTCCGACACGGTCATCGGAATAAAGCAAAGGGAGGCAGACATTCTCCAAAGCTGTGGATCGCGCCATGAGATTAAATTGTTGAAATACGAAACCGACAACGCGATTGCGGAGGAAGGCGTATTCTTCTTCTCTCAAATGGGACGTGTCCTTGCCCATCAAATGAAAAACGCCGCTGTCGGGCGTATCCAGAAACCCCATGAGATGCATCAGAGTCGACTTGCCGGACCCGGAAGGCCCCATGATCGCGACAAATTCCCCCGCTTCGATCGTCAGGGAAACGTCCTGGAGTGCCCGGACCTCGACTTCGCCGATCTTGTACGTCTTTGAGATGCGCTCTGCTTCCAGTAATTTCATGAACGCTTTTGAGCCTCATCTTTTTTGGGAGCGCCCCGGGGACTAAAGGGATTGGTGGATTGGGCCTTTTGCTTCTTCCGGATGATCACGATCTTCATTCCTTCTTTCAAACCTTCCGTGATCTCAGTCATCCGGCCATCGGATTCCCCGATCTTGACCGGCACCGGTTTCAATTCCCCCCCCCAAACTTTTTTATAAACGGCAAAGACCGCGTCCTTGGGCTTGGGAAGAGTTTTCGGCCATTCCATGATCGCTTCAGAAGGAACGAGCAGGACCTGTTTCTGTTCTTTGACGATAAAAGTGACATTGGAGGTCATTCCGCTCCGGAAAGACTCAGGGACCTTTTCAGGGAGGATGTCGATCGCGTAGACGTTCACGTTATTCTCAAGTTTGCTTTCAAACGTGATGTGATCGACCTTGCCCTCGAACACTTCCTGGGGATAGGCATCCAGCCGGATCTCCGCCCTTTGTCCGAGCTTGATCATGGAAAGATCGGTCTCATCCACCAAGGCCTCCACGATCAGCCGGTCGGAAAGCACCACGACAGGATCAGCGGTCGTCACGGTCTGTCCCGGTTCTACGGAACGGACAATGATCGTCCCGTCCAGGGGCGCGAGGAGCGG
>CAZPCF010000276.1:0-2561 GCA_964585045.1 uncultured bacterium | reverse complement strand
GCATGCTGTCCGCCACCGTTTTGACGCTCAGGCCATACATCGCGGATTTCCCTTTATCCACCACGAGTGAATATTCGGGGCGCTTGCGAAGATCCGTCATGACCAGGTTGCTCAAGCCTTCCACCTTGGACATCTTGTTGGCAAATTCTTTAGCGAGCTTCTCAAGCTCATCCCCGTCCTGACCGTAGATATTCACCACGAGCTTTTTCTGCTCGGAGGAGCCGGCACCTTCATCCACGATCATGCTGTAATCACTATGGATCTCCTTGATAGCCGCATTCCCCTGTTCATCAATGATCTTCATGATCTCATCCTTGGAATATTGGCGCTGGCGCATCGGCTTCAGCCGCACAAAAAGCCTGAGATCATCCTTGGAGACCGTGGTGGAAAAAAGCGTGACATCCGGAATGTTGGCCAGGATCTCTTCGATCTTCCCCATGGCCTCATCGTTGGACTCAAGCCGCGCTCCGGCCAGAGGAAAGGTGACCACGGCAAATTCATTCTCCTCAAAGGACGACGGCCAGTCGATGGGCGTACGCGACAGGATCCAGATCGAGATCCCGCAAAGGACCGTCGCCGTTAAAAGAACACGACGGCGATTTTTGATCGCCCACTCGATCGCTCTCCCGTAGACCTTCCTGAGACGTTCCAGCAACTTCCCGGAAGAATGCTCCTTTCGATCATTGAGTTCCGCTTTGGCGAATTGGCGGATCAACATGGGGATCAGCATAAGCGCCGAGAAGAATGAACAGATCAAAGAAACCGTGATGGTGAAAGCAAAGCCTCCGTACGTAAGCTGGATAGACTTATCGGAAAGAATGATCGGCACAAAAACGATCAGCGTCGTGATCATGGAAGCCAGAAGCGGCAACCACACTTCTTCACTCCCCTCCCGGATCGCGTGCGCATCTCCGAGTCCGCGTTCTTTTTTTGAAAAAATATTTTCCATGATCACGACCGCGGTGTCGACCAGGATGCCGGTCGCCAGGGAAAGCCCGCTCAAGGTCATGATATTGATGCTGATATTAAAGGCGGCCATAAAAATGAACGTAGCGACCAGCGAACAGGGGATGACCACCAGAATGATCGCCGAGAGAATGGTTTTTCGGATGAACGCGTAGATCACCCCCATGGTCAGGATCAATCCGATAAAAAGCGCCCCTTTAACATCCCCGATCGCCCGGTTGATCGCGTCCGCACGGTCATTCACGATCACGATCTTGAGGTCCCCTTTTTGTTCCGCTTCGAACCCGTCCAGGACCTTGTTGAGGTTCGCCGCCACTTCCAGGGTATTAGCCATGCTCGCTTTTTTCACATAGACGGTGACGTTCTGCTCCAGATTCAATCGTGCCTGGTCCGTAGCTTCAAGATAGGCGTCTTTAACGGTCGCGATCTCTTTGAGGGGGATAATGGATCCCTGGCGCGTGGCCTTCATGCCGATCTCCCCGACCTCGTCCACCGTAAGAAAAGAGCCCATGCTCCGGACCGCATACTCGAATTTCCCCGTCTCAACGTTCCCGGCCAAGAGGTTGATATTGCTCTGACCGAGCACGTCCATCACGCGCTCGATCGAGATGTTATAGGCCACCATTTTGTCGCGGTCGAGCTCCACCAGGATCTTGCGCTCCCGTCCTCCATACACTTCCACGCTCGCCACTCCATCCACGCGGCTGAGCACCGGTTTGAGCTTGATGTCGACAGTCTCGCGGATCTCCTCCGGGGTCATATGCTCCGAGGTTACCGCAAACACCATAATGGCGGCCTGGGCATCATCGTAATTGGCGATCACAGGCTTTTCAATTTCTCTGGGAAGGAGGGGTTTCACGCGCGCGAATTTTTCCCGGACCTCAAGCGCCGCGAACTTCATGTTCGTTCCCGGCTCGAATTCCATGGTCACGCGGGACTCCGCTTCGCGCGAACTGGAGTAGAGATTTTTCATGCGACTCACGGTCCCGATCGCTTCTTCGATGGGCTTGGTGATCATCTTTTCGACGTCTTGGGAGGGCAGACCGCCACGGGCGCGAACCACAATGGAAATGATCCCCTGGCTTTGGCCTTGATAGAGCTCCACCTTCAAACGCATGAGGGAGATGATCCCGATCACGATTATTCCGGCAAAAAGGATCGCGGTGAGGACCGGGCGTTTAAGAGAGAAGCTGGGCAAACCCATGATCAGATCCCGGGGGGCGTGGAAGGGCTCGCTTCAAGGGGCTCCTCCTCGTAACCAAGATATTTTTCCATGAACCGGTTGACGAGAATGTAGAGACATGGAAGCACGAGCAGGGTCAAGATCGTGGAAGAAAATAAACCTCCCATGATCGTCACCGCTAGAGGCGCCAAAAGATCGGCCCCCTCACCGATACCGAGAGCGACAGGGAACATCCCGACGATCGTGGTGACCGAAGACATCAAGACCGGTCGCGTTCGTGTTCTTGCGGCCTCCCAGACCGCCCGGACCATTTCCGTACCGTCAGATCGGAGCTGGTTGATGTATTCCATGAGCACGATCCCGTTATTGACCACGATGCCCCCCAAAAGCACGAACCCTAGGAGCGAAATAA
>CAZPCF010000275.1:0-2598 GCA_964585045.1 uncultured bacterium | reverse complement strand
CACGATCGCCTCCGGATGGACCAGGACGTCGATCTTCGTGGCCGGCACGCGGAAAAGGTTCGCGGCCTCGATCACTTCAAGTCCTTTGTTCATCATCGTCGCGGAATCGATCGTGATCTTCGGGCCCATTTTCCATTTAGGATGATCAAGCGCCTGCGCCGGCGTGATCCCCGCAAGCGATCCCTTTCTCGCCCGGAAGGGCCCTCCGGAAGAAGTGATGATGAGTTTTTTGACGGAAGACGGATCCTGTTTTTCAAGGCATTGCCAAAGCGCGGAGTGTTCGCTGTCGATCGGAAGGACCGCGACTCCGGCCTTTTCTGCCGCCTCCAAGAGGAGTTTTCCAGCCATCACAAGCGGCTCTTTGTTCGCGATCGCCACGGTCTTCTTCGCGTGTACCGCAGCGAAGATGGGTTTTAAGCCCACGGCGCCCACCATGGCGCAGATCACTTCCTGGATCCCGGCGAGCGTTGCGACCTCCTCGAGCCCTTCGTCCCCCGTCACAACGCGGATCCCGAGTCGCTTGAACCTGCGAATGGCTTTTTGAGCCGCTTGCAGGTCATAGATACAGACCACTTTGGGACGGAATTCCACGGCCTGTTCGTAAAGTCTCTCGATATTCTTTTTAACCGCGAGGGCTTTTACCGAAAATCTTTCGGGATGGATACGAACAATGCGAAGGGTGTTCTCGCCCACCGAACCCGTGGAGCCGAGGATCGAAAGATGCTTCACCCCGTTATAATTCCGGCTTTTTTGAGATTTTTTAAAAAAAAACTGCGATTTTCCATTTTCGGATATTACCCCGCTCATGGTCATTAGGTTAGAGATCCAACGGGGTTCATAATCTTTCGAGGCCCAGGATCATGAACAAATAGAAATAAACAACAGGGACGGTAAAAAGAAGACTGTCCATCACATCCAGCATGCCGCCGAGGCCCGGAATATTCCCGGAATCCTTGACGCCCGCGTCCCGCTTGATCAGGCTTTCCGCGAGATCCCCCAAAAGCGCCAACGCCCCGACCGCGGTCCCGAGGACAAGAAGATGGACCGGTGAAACATGAAGATAAAAAACAGAACCGACCGAAAGAGTGATCGTCGCAAGCATCTGGCCGATGGCTCCTTCGATGGATTTCTTGGGGCTGACATGCTCGAGAAGTTTGGTCTTTCCGAATTTTTTACCGATGAAATACGCGGCCATGTCCCCGCCCTTTACGGTCAGGATCGTATAAGCCACCCAGGCCGCCCCGTCGGGCAAAAGCTTGATCTTGATGAGATAAGAAAAGAACCATGCCACATAGATGATCCCAAAAACACTCACTGAAACACTTGTGATGGTCTTGTCCGGAGACTTGCGGTTGAAGAGGAATATGAAAAGAGCCACGCAGACCATGAGGAGGCTCGTGGGCTGCAGCGAAAAATAAGCGGAAACCGGCAAGAGCGCACCGAAGACAAGGCCAAACCCCCGGTGGACGAGAAGACCCTTCTGCTCCGCAAGGGAAAAGAATTCCCAGAGCCCAATAAGGATGAACGCCTCCACCAACAGAAAAAAGCACCAATGCGGCAGGTAGAAGATCACCGCGATCGCAGCCGAGATAAAGACCGCCGAAGTCAAAAACCGTTTGACGAGCTGGTTCATGTCTTTCCTCCGCTCACAGCACACGCCCCGTTAGAGGCTTAAAGATATTCAAAAATAAATTATAAAACCGACCACACCGTGGAGATTGTTTTAATTGCCACCGATAGAGTTATTCGAGCTTTTCACGGGGCACGTATCGCCGAAACGCCGTTCCCGCCCCTTGTAATCTTCGAGCGCTTTTTCGAATTCATCACGGGTGAATTCCGGCCAGAATTTTTGCGTGACATAAAGCTCAGCGTAAGAGATCTGCCACAAAAGAAAATTGCTGATCCTCATCTCCCCGCTCGTGCGGATCAGGAGCTCCGGGTCCGGCATACCCGCGGTATAAAGGTTCCGGGAGAAGGTCTCTTCGGTGATCTCGGAAGGCTGGACCGCTCCCCGCACCACCTCGCCCGCGATCTTTTGGCAGGCCCGCACGATCTCCCGGCGGCTGGAATAGCTCAAGGCGAAATTCACAACCAGGCTGGTATTGTTCCTGGAATCTTCCATGGCCTTTGTGAGTTTTTTTTGCAACGCCGGGGCAAGGTCCCCCATTTCACCGATCACATTGAAAACACAGTTATTCTTGATCAGCACTTCGATCTTTTTATCCAGATAGGAGGACAAAAGCCCCATTAAGAATTCCACTTCTTCTTTGGGGCGGCGCCAATTTTCTTTGGAAAAAGCGTAGAGGGTCAAATAGCAGATCCCCTTTTCCTGCGCAGCTTTGATGATCTCTTCGACGCGCTGAACACCGACTTCATGTCCTTGAATGCGCAGAAGACCTTGCTTTTTGGCCCAGCGTCCGTTGCCATCCATGATGATCGCAACATGCTGAGGGATCGGATTGGGCATGTCCTGGCCTCAATAGTTTTTTAAAGAAAGGCTGCCAGGACTAGTCCGATCAACCTTTGAATTTTCTGGCAATGGAGGATTGGGCATGTCCTGGCCTCAATAGTTTTTTAAAGAAAGGCTGCCAGGACTAG
>CAZPCF010000274.1:0-2610 GCA_964585045.1 uncultured bacterium | reverse complement strand
CATCAAGATCGACGGAATGTTGCATGAATTCTCTGCGGTCGAAGGCGTGGTCGAGGATGGCGCCCAGATCGTGATGAACGTCAAAAAGCTCGTGCTTCGTTATCACGGCAAGGGCACGAAGAAGATCTATATCGATATCAAGAAGCAAGGTCCG
This sequence comes from uncultured bacterium, assembly GCA_964585045.1. Lineage (GTDB taxonomy): Bacteria > Omnitrophota > Omnitrophia > Omnitrophales > Aquincolibacteriaceae > Aquincolibacterium. Next base: position 2,456 of record CAZPCF010000274.1, on the reverse strand, counting down.
GTCAAGGCCGGCGATATCCAGGCGGATGAAACGGTCGAGATCGTCAATCCGGAACTCGTGCTTTGCACCCTGACCAAGTCCCATACGTTCAAGATGGAAATGGAAGTGGGCCGCGGCCGCGGGTATGTCCCTGCCGAAAAGAACAAGCAGGAAGATGCCTCCATTGGCGTGGTGACCGTTGATTCGTCTTTCTCGCCCGTGACTAAGGTGAATTTCTACGTGGAAGATACCCGCGTTGGGCAAGCCACCGATTATGACCGTCTGGTTCTGGAAGTCTGGACGAACGGTGCCATGGGGCCGGAAGAAGCGCTTCTTTACGCGTCGAACATTCTTCAACGGCACCTCGATGTTTTCGTCAACTACGGCGAATTGCCGGAAGAAGAGGAAGAAGAAGAGGTTGAGGACAAGGAATTTTTGAATATGATCCACAAGCCTATCAGCGAGTTGGAGCTTTCTGTTCGCAGCGCCAATTGTCTCGAGGCCGCCAACATCAAAACGATTGGCGATCTTATCCAAAAGTCAGAAAGCCAAATGCTCAAATACAAAAACTTCGGGAAAAAGTCCCTCAACGAGATCAACGCCATTTTGGTCGGGATGAATCTCCATCTTGGAATGAACGTCGAGAACTCTTTGCCGAACAAGGGCGTGGCTTCGGCTACGGCCTCGGAAGAATCATAAGGATCTATCATGCGCCATCAACGCCGCAGAAGAACATTAGGGGTCGTTACTGCTCACCGCACGGCGAAGCTCAGGAATCTCGTGCGAGCGCTTGTTTTGAAAAAACGCATTGAAACAACGCACGCCAAAGCCAAAGAAACCAGCGCGCTTGCGGATAAAATGGTCACGATCGCAAAGCGCGAGGGGCTTCATGCCCGCCGGCTTTTGATCTCCAAGGTCCGGGACCCGGAGATCGCGCGTATTCTGATCACCCAGATCGCCCCGCTCTTCAAGGGCCGGGAGGGCGGCTATACCCGCGTGCTCCGGCTGGGGTATCGCGCTGGGGACGGCGCCCAGATGGCTCTTTTGGAGTGGACCGCGGTATTTGAGGCCCCTGCCAGAAAAGCCAAGAAAAAGAAAGCTGCGAAGCCCGCCGATAAGGCGGCTGAAAAAACGCAGGAGAAGGAATCGCCAAAGGCTGCGGACGTGAAAAAAGAGTCCGAAACATCAAAGCAGACCGAGAAAAAAGATTCGGAGAAAAAGGGCGGGTTCCTGGGTAAACTCAGAAAATTCCTCAAAGGCGACGAAAACTAAGCATATTTAACAAAGCGTCATTCTGAGCCCAAAGGGCGAAGAATCTCGAAGTGGGATCCTTCACTTCGTTCAGGATGACGGTCAGTAAGGGAAATTTATGGAACTTTCAAGCAGGGTTCTTGCGGTAAAACCCTCCGTCACGCTTGAGATCGCCGCCAAGGCGAAAGCCATGAAGGCGCAGGGGATCGACGTGATCTCCCTCTCCGCCGGTGAGCCGGATTTTGATACGCCTTCTTTTATCAAAGAAGCCACGATCGAATCCCTTAAAAAAGGGAACACCAAATATACGCCGGTCCCCGGGACCGTCGAACTCCGTCAGGCCATCTGCCGTAAGCTCAAAAGAGATCAAGGCCTCGATTTTACTCCCGAGCAGATCGTGGTCGGTTGCGGCGCCAAGCACGTGATCTTCAATGTGCTTTTCGCCCTTCTGAATCCCGGCGACGAAGTTTTGATCCCCGTTCCTTACTGGCTGAGTTATCCCGAAATGGTGACGGTGCTCGGCGGAACGAGCGTTTTCCTTCCTTCCTCGGAAAAGACGGATTTCAAGATCACGCCTGCGACGCTTGAAAAGGCGCTTACGCCGCGTTCCAAGATCCTCATCATCAATTCACCGTCGAACCCTACGGGGGCTGTTTATTCCAAGGAAGAGCTCCTGGCGCTTTGTGCAGTGCTCAAGAAATTCCCGAACGTGATCATCTTAAGCGATGAGATCTATGAAAAACTTGTTTTTGACGGCCAGAAGCATGTCTCGATCGCGGCTCTCGATCCTGAGATCGCCAAGCGCACGGTGATCGTGAACGGACACAGCAAGGCCTACGCGATGACCGGTTGGCGCCTCGGATATGCCGCGTTCCCGGAAAAGACCCTGGCCAAGGCCGTGGAGAGCATCCAGAGCCACTCGACGTCGAATCCGGTCTCTTTTACGCAGCCAGGCGCCGTGGTCGCCCTGGACCAGGGAGACGCGGAAGCCCAGAAGATGTGCGAGGTGTTCCAGAAACGCCGCGATCTTTTTATCGAAAGGCTGAAGGCCGTGAAGTCCTTTAAACCTTTCAAATCCAATGGCGCCTTCTATCTTTTCGTGGATATTCAGGGGACGGGACTCTCGGGCTTTGACGTCGCGAAGAAACTCCTCGACGAGGTCCATGTCGCGGTCATTCCTTGCGAGCCCTTCGGCAGTCCGCATCATATCCGCATGAGCTACGCCA
>CAZPCF010000273.1:0-2627 GCA_964585045.1 uncultured bacterium | reverse complement strand
TTCGGGGATCGGGACCTACCTGCGCGGGCTTCTCTCGGGCTTGGCGACGCTCGGTCTGGACAAGAACCTTGTGTTGTTTGGAGGGGGACCAGTGGAGTGTCTCAGGGGACAGGCAGTCCCAATACCCGTCAATTTCAGGGAATCTGAAATTGGGGCAGCCCAAGTCGATGCGCTTAGGGGACAGACATTCAGTGACTGTCTGTCCCCTAAAAGCGACGACGGTGAATGCCTGCCCCCTGAGAAGTCTTCTCAAAATTTACCGGTCCCTTTCACCGCCCCGATCTATTCCATCCGGGAACAACTCCAGTATCCCGCGTTGCTTAAGCAATGCCGCCTCTGGCACGCACCGCATTACAACGTCCCGCTTTGGAAAGGGAAGACGAAGCTCGTGGTCACGATCCACGACATCATCCACTGGATCTTCCGCAAACAATTTTTGTCGCCGCTCCAGATCGCCTATGCCGGTTTTATGCTCAAGAAAGCGGTCACGTCCGCCGACCGGATCATCGCGGTGTCGCATCATACCAAAAAAGACCTGATCGAACATTTCCACGCGCCGGAACAAAAGATCACCGTCATCCATGAAGGGGTCGACGAAACCTACCGGGAACTTCCGCCCGGGGAGCTCCGACCCGCGTTCGAAAAAATCCGGGCGAAGTACAAGCTCCCGCAGGATTTTTTCCTGTATGTCGGGCTCCTCAAGCCTCACAAGAACGTCCTCAGGCTCGTGCGTCTTTTCCGGAAGCTCAAAGAACAGGGGAAGGTCCGCGCGTCGCTTGTCCTGATCGGCCGCAAGGACAAGACCTATCCGGCCGGATACGAGGAATTAGGCGCGCTGAGTTCGACGAAGGATATCGTCTACTTGCCGGTGATCGATCCCCAGGAGCTGAAAGTTTTTTATAATCAAGCACTCGCGCTCGTTCACCCCTCCCTTTACGAGGGTTTTGGCCTGACGCTTCTGGAGGCCATGGGTGTCGGGACGCCGGTGCTGACCACGAATTCCTCCTCGATCCCGGAAGTGGTCGGGAATGCGGCGCTAAGGGTCGATGCCACAGACGAGATCGCGATGATGGACGCCCTGATCCGCCTGGATCAGGACGCGGGGCTCCGGGAGTCCTTGCGCCTCAAAGGTTTTGAACGGGTGAAGATCTTCAGCTGGAAGGAGACCGCCCGCCAAACGGCTGCGGTCTACGAAAAGGTGCTGGCGGATCATAAGAGTAACTGACGGATGCTGAGGATCCGGGATCTGGCGCCGCTTCTTGACAGGGCGCGATGTTATGTGTAATATTCGATATAGACAATGCATTACACTCAAAGGAGTTCGAATATGAAACGAAAAGGACTGACCTCCGTTCAGTTGCGGCCCAAGATCGCGAAAATGGTCGCCGTTCTGATGAACCGGGAGGGAATGACCAAAACAGAGATCATCAATGAGGCCCTGCGCCGCTTCCTTCTCGAGAGAGAATTTCAGGGCGTTCGGGACAAGCTCATTCCGTACGCGCAGGCCAAGGGTATCTACACTGAAGAGGATGTTGATCGGGTTCTGGGTCCATGAGAGTGGTTTTTGACACCAACATCCTTCTTTCCGCTTTTCTGACCCATGGCGGCATTGCTCAGCAGCTCTTCGCAAGAGTGGTTGCAGCTCACACGGCGCTCACATCGGAGTATATCCTTCAGGAGGCGTCCAAAAAGTTATCCGGAAAGCTGAAGGTTCCCGCAAGGGAGACGGAGCTTTTTATGCGTTATGTGCGAGCGCGCATGACCGCGGTCAATCTCTCGCAGGGACATGAGGCGATTCATTTTGGTGACCCCAACGACATTCCGATCCTCCACCTTCTTGAAGTTGCCGGAGCACACTATTTTGTTACCGGAGACAAAAAGCTCCTGGGACTAAAAAAGCATAAAAAAACTCTTATCCTGAGCCTGCGTGAGGCCCTGGAGCTCTTATGAAGATCGCGCTTGTTCATGACTGGTTGATCCATATGCGGGGTGGGGAGAAGGTCCTCGACGCTTTGGCGGAGCTTTATCCGGAGGCTACGCTGTACACGCTTTTTTTTGACCGGAAAAAGATAAGCCCGAATCTTTCGCGCCTGAAGATCAAGGCCTCGTTCCTCCAATATTTTCCGGGCATCAAGTTCTATTATCGCTGGCTCCTGCCCATCCTGCCGTGGGCGATCCGCTCCATGAAAGTCGAGGATGCGGACCTTGTGATCTCGAGCTCCCACTGCGTCGCCAAGGGTATCCGTGTTCCCGAAAACGCCTACCATGTCTGCTACTGCCACACACCGATGCGTTATCTTTGGGGGTTCCAGGACGTTTATTTCAACCGCTATCTTGCGCCGGTCCGGCTCCTCATTGATAGCGTGTTCCACTTCCTGAAAAAGTGGGACCTGGGGACCAACGCGCGTGTGGATCTTTTCGTCGCGAACTCCGAATACATCAAAAAACGCATCCAAACCGTCTACCAGCGCGACGCCGTGGTCGTTCATCCGCCGCTTGAGACGGATTTCTTTAAGCCGCTAAGCGACAGCCCTGGCAGCCGCGTCATTCTGAGCCCGCAGGGCGAAGAATCTCCGTCGAGATCCTTCGCTCCGCCCAGGATGACATTTAACAAGAATTTAGTTCAC
>CAZPCF010000272.1:0-2633 GCA_964585045.1 uncultured bacterium | reverse complement strand
CGAGGGGGTCGGGCTTTTCCGTACGGAATATTTTTATATGAACCGGGCGACGCTTCCGACCGAGCAGGAACAATACGAAGCCTACCGCAAGGTCGCGGAAACGATGCATCCGCATTCGGTGGTCGTTCGCACGCTTGATCTCGGAGGCGATAAATTTGCTTCCACGCTGGAGATCCCCCACGAGATGAATCCCTACCTTGGCTGGCGTGCCATCCGCTTCTGCCTGACGCGTACAGATATTTTTAAGACCCAGCTACGGGCGATCCTTCGGGCGAGTGCCCACGGAGATTTGAAGATCATGTACCCGATGATCACAGGCGTCTACGAGGTCCGTGCCGCGCGTGAAATATTAAATGAAGCAAAGTCTGAACTTGAGAAAGAAGGCGTTCCTTTCAATAAGAATATTCATGTCGGCGTCATGATCGAGATCCCTTCGGCGGCATTGGCCAGCGACGCATTGGCCAAGGAAGTGGATTTCTTTTCCCTCGGCACAAATGATCTGATCCAGTATGTGCTCGCGATCGATCGCATGAACGAGAAGATCGCATATCTTTATGAGCCGACCCATCCGGCGATTCTTCGTCTGATTGACTTGACGATCCGGAACGGTCACGGTCACAACATTTGGGTGGGAAGCTGCGGAGAGATGTCCTCGGATCCGGCGATCGCGATCCTGTTGGTGGGGCTCGGGATCGACGAGCTCAGCGCCAGTCCTGTGATGCTGCCCAAGATCAAGAAAGCGATCCGGTCGATCCGTTATTCTGACGCCAGGGAGGTCGCCCAGAAGGCTCTCGCATTCCACACCGGTAAAGAGACCTATGCTTTTCTGAAGGAGAAGCTCAAAGACGTTTGCGAGGAGCTTGCCGACGAATAATGGAAGCCTATCTGAAGGATCTGGCCAATCAGATCGTGAAGGCCCGCGCGATCGCCGGAGGCATCAGCCTTCCGTCCTCATTCATTAAAAGACCGGAAAAAGTCCTTTATTGCGGGATGGGCGGTTCTGCCATCAGCGGGGACATTCTCGGGACCATCGCCCAGAGCCGTTCGCGCATCCATTGGACAGTGAACCGGACCTCGCGTCTTCCCGAATGGGTCGATTCCAAAACGATCGTGATCCTTTCCAGCTATTCCGGCAACACGCACGAAGTTGAATCGATCTTTGAGCAAGCGATCGCGCGCAAAGCGCATTTTCTCGTTGTGGCGTCCGGAGGATGGCTTGCGGAGGAAGCCCTCAAGAGAAAGATCCCGTTTTTCCGTCTGCCCCAGGGGTATCCGCCGCGTTTTGCGATCGGATACACGACTTTTTCGCTTCTTTTCCTTTTTATGCGTTACCGATGGTTCTCAGTCTCTGGAAAGGAGATCGGGGAAGTGCTTCGTGAGGTCCGCCATTTTCCTAAAACAGAAGCCCGCAAACTCGCAAGGCGGCTTTTTAACAAAAACATCGCGATCTACGGTGGCGGTCTGATGCAATCCGTGGCGCTCCGGTGGCGCACCCAGCTCGCGGAAAATGCGAAGACGCTCGCGTCTTGTGAGGCGCTACCCGAGATGTTCCATCATGAGGTCGAAGGCTGGGCTTTTCCGAAATTCAAGATTAAGCGCTCGGTGGCCGTCTTTTTGACGGACCGGAACGAGCCTCAGTGGCTTCGCAGGAAAAAGAAGGTCGCGATGAAGGCGATCCGGGAACACGGCGCCGAGGCGGTTGAGTTCAAAGCGCGCGGCAAGGGAGTGCTTGCCCGTATTTTCTCCATGATCATGCTCGGGGATTGGGCGAGTTGCGAGCTTGCGAAACTTTATAAGATGGATCCCATGTCGATCTGCGCGATCGACCGGATCAAAAAGGCGATAAAATGAAAGTCATTATTCTTTGCGCGGGATACGCGACGCGTCTTTATCCTCTGACCGAGAATATGCCGAAACCCCTGCTTCCGGTGGGGAATAAGCCTATTTTGGAATGGATCCTGGAGCGTGTCCAAAAAATCCAAGACGTTCAGGCTGTTTATCTCGTGAGCAACCAAAAGTTCACCGGGCATTTTGAGACTTGGGCCGCCTCAAAATCAGGCGAGCCCCGTCCCGGAGAGCGTGCGGCGAAGGTGAAATATCCCTGGCCGGTTGAGGTCGTGAACGATCACACCACGAGTAATGAGACCCGCCTGGGAGCTATCGGGGACTTGGCGTATGTGATCAAGACGAAGAAAATAGATCCCTGTGATCTTTTAGTGATCGCGGGGGATAATCTTTTCGATTTTGATCTGGCGTCGTTCGTCGATTTCGGAAAAAAGAAAAGGCCGTACGGAATTATCGCGGTCTATGACGTTGGGGACAAAGAGCTTGCCAAACGCTATGGGCTGGTCAGGACCGACCCCGAGGGGAAGATCCTGGAATTTCAGGAAAAACCGCCTCAGCCGGCTACGACGCTCGCTTCCAGCGGCATCTATTGGCTTCCCAAAGAGACTTGGAGCCTGCTTGACAGGTATATCACAAGCGGCCATAATACGGACCAACCCGGCCATTATATGCGTTGGCTGGCTGAAACATCGGGCCTCTTTGCTTTTTCTCTTAAGGGAAAATGGTTGGATATCGGTGACCTCGCCTCTTATCAGAAAGCCAACGCCATCGTCAATACCCCAACAAAT
>CAZPCF010000271.1:0-2637 GCA_964585045.1 uncultured bacterium | reverse complement strand
CCCCGAACACAAAGACGCATTCCATTATAAAATTTAAAAAAATCAACCAAAAATTTTTTAAAATTCTTATTCTGACAAACAGCGCTAAATAAAATAATCGTTTCATAACTCAAAGGTTCCAGTAACAAAAAAATCTGCTCGGGCGTCAGTTGCTTTTTACTTAAAGAAGTAACCAGATTTTTTTTCATCTGAAAATAACTAATAATCCGTTTTCGATCACCTTTAACTAAACCAAGCCGATCAACAATCATTTTAATCTCCAGCAAAGTAAGCGGTTCCAGGAGCGCCATAAAGACCGCGATATTGGCCGAGGTCCCGCTGTGGGGCTGGACATTCGCGTGCTCAGCGCCAAAAAGTTGTTTCGCGCGGTCGATCGCGAGGCTCTCGACCACATCCATATTTTCACAGCCGCCGTACCAACGCTTCGCCGGATATCCCTCGGCGTATTTGTTCGTCAGGACCGAGCCCATCGCCTCGAGGACAGAAAGCGAGGTGAAATTCTCGCTTGCGATCAGCTCGATATTCTCGTTCTGACGGCGGACTTCCGCCCGGACCGCGTTATAAATATCCGGATCGGTCTTCTTAAGCTGCGCTTGGTCGATGATGCTTCTTTTCATAAGCCTTAATTTTGTTAACACGGACCTCATGTCGTCCCCTTTCGAATGGTGTATTGAGCCAGGTATCCACGAGCGGAAAGATAATGTCCTGCGGCAAGAACCCCGCGCCAAGGATCAGCATATTGGAATCATTATGCCCGCGGGAAAGACGCGCTTGTTCGATATTTTGGCAAAGCGCCGCGCGGACACCGTAAACCTTGTTGGCCGCGATCGCGCTCCCGATCCCGGTATAGCAGATCCCGATCGCCCGGTGGCATTCTTTGCCGGCCACCTTCTCGGCGGCGGCGAAAATAAAATCCGGATAGTCACAGGACTCGTCGGTAAAAGCGCCGCAGTCGATCACGTCAAAATTTTTATTCTCAAGAAAATCGATCAATGCTTTTTTTAGTGGAATGCCGCGGTGATCGGTCGCGATCGCGATCTTAGGTTTCATCATGATTTCCGCCCCTTAAGGTTGATCCAGCTGGAGGATCTTGGTCATATATTGTTTCATTTTTGATTCGATATCAAGCAGGGTCTTCTCGTAGACCTGCATGCCCATCCCGATCGGGTCTTCCACATTCAGCGTGATCGTCTTTTCCCTCGCCGAAGGCAACATCGCCGCCATATCTTCCGCATGCTGTACCGCCATCGCGAGGACAAGATCTGAACACCACAGGTCCCCTTTCCGGCAATGCCGGCTGCGAAACCCGCTAAGATCGATCTCGCGATTGCGAAGCACAAGCTCAGCCTCGGACGTGCACGGAAGTCCGTCCCGCGCGCTCGTCCCGCAGGAAATGACCTCGATCTCGGAGGACAATCCTTTTTTTTCGATCTCGTGTTTGAGCCATCCTTCCGCCATCGGTGAGCGGCAGGAATTTCCTGTACAAACGATCAAGATACGCTTGCGCGGACATTTCAGGGACCGGATCTTTTCGACGGCTCGCTCCACCTCCGCGCCCTGCGCCCCTTTGCGGAGAACCGCCGGAATTTCTCCCGTGAGGTCCACCACCGTCGAATCGAGCATCAGCTCGGTCCTGCCGCCGTCGATCAGTTGATCGAAGGCGCCTTGCAATTGTTCAGCCACTTGGTGCGCCGTATGCGGCGATGGCTTCTCGCTCCTGTTCGCGCTGGTCGCAACAAGCGGCTCCCCGACCTCCTGGATCAGAGCAATCGCGATCTTGTTCCTCGGGAACCGGATCCCGATCTTTTGGCCGGCAAGGTCCTGAACCACCAGCGTCACCGGACCCGGCCAAAATTGCCGGGCCATCGCACGAACAAGCGGAGTTTTTTTGACCTTAAGCGCATCGAGCATCTCCCAGTCACCGATGTGATAGGCAAAAGGTTTTGTGTCCGAACGTCCTTTGATCTCACGGAGCCGCTTTTCGATCTCCGGAGCGGTCATTTTCCCGCCGATCCCATAAACCGTTTCCGTGGGGAACGCGATCACCTTGCCTTCTTTGCAGGCGTTGGCCACTTCCCGGATACGTGCCATATCCGGATCATGACTGTCGATCTTGACCACCCCAGGCGTCACCATCACGATTCGCTCAAAGCTCCCGCGCTCGGCTCGATTACTTAGATTTATTCCCGGATCTTCTCCTGCAACTTTTTGTTCTTTTCCCGGCTGCTTTCCACCAAAGAATCCTTGAATTTCCTGAGCTTTTTCGCCAGCTTCGCGTCCGAAAGGGCCAGGATCTGCACCGCCAAAAGACCGGCATTGCGCGCGCCGGGTTTTCCCACCGCCACCGTGGCCACCGGAACTCCGGCCGGCATCTGGACCGTCGCCAAAAGCGCGTCCAAACCATTCATTTGAGTCGCCGCCAACGGCACCCCGATCACCGGGAGGATCGTATTCGCGGCCACAGCCCCGGCCAAATGTGCGGCCCCGCCTGCGCCGGCAACAATGACCTTGAGGCCCTTTTGCGTCGCCTGGGTCGCAAAATCCGCGACAAGGATCGGTGTGCGGTGCGCCGAAAGCACTTGCATTTCAAAAGGTACCCCGAATTCCTTGAGCACATCCGCGCATTCCTGCATCACT
>CAZPCF010000270.1:0-2642 GCA_964585045.1 uncultured bacterium | reverse complement strand
ACCGGCGGTGCGCTCCAAAAGGCGACGATCTTTGCGCTGGGGATCATGCCTTATATTTCGGCATCGATCATTTTGCAGCTCCTGACCGTAGTGATCCCGGCTTTGGAAAAACTCGCAAAAGAAGGTGAGGAAGGCCGCAAGAAGATCATTCAGTACACGCGTTACGGGACGATCGTACTGAGCATCTTGCAGACGTTCTTTATCGCTCTTTGGCTTGAAAATCCGGCAGCCTTTCAGGGGACGGTGATCGTCCCGGATCCGGGTTGGGGTTTTCGTTTGATGTGCATGCTGACCATGACCACGGGGACTGCGTTCATCATGTGGCTTGGCGAACAGATCGATGCTTACGGGATCGGAAATGGCATGTCGATCATCATTACAGCCGGTATCATTGAGTCGCTTCCCGAAGCGTTCCGTCAGACCTGGGTATTGCTTTCACCGCTCGACCCGTCGCGCCAACAGCTTGCCTGGTGGAAATTTGTGGTCATGTGCGGGCTTTTCGTGGGTGCGGTGATCTTCCTCATCCTGATCATTCAAGGACAGCGGAAGATCCCGGTCCAATATGCGAAGCAGATTCGGGGGCATAGGACTTACGGCGGGCAGAGCACGTACCTGCCACTCAAAGTGAACCAGGCGGGCGTGATCCCGATCATTTTCGCTCAGTCGGTGATCCTGTTCCCGGCGACGATAGCTGGATTTTTTCCAAATGCCGGGGCTCTCACCAAGGTCGCACAGATGATCAGCTATGGAGGGGCCGGCTATATTATTTTGAACGCACTTATGATTGTGTTCTTTACATTCTTTTATACGGCGATCACGTTCAATCCGATCGAGGTAAGCGATAATCTCCAGAAGTATGGAGGCTTCGTGCCGGGGATCCGGCCTGGGAAAAATACGGCAGAATATCTGGATTATCTGATGACAAGGATCGCGACGGCGGGCGCGGTGATCCTGGCTTTGATCGCACTTTTTCCGAATATTATCTCATCGCCCCGCGTGCTGAACATTCCGTTCCTGATCGCGAGCTTTTTTGGCGGGACCGGACTTCTCATCATTGTCGGCGTGGTGCTGGATGTGATGAAATCCGTCGAGTCTCAGTTGGTGATGCGTCATTATGACGGTTTTATTAAACGGGGCCGTTTGAAGGGGCGCCGCTAACACCGCTTAACAATCAAATTTATGGGTTAGCGGTGCTAGTACTGTTAACCCGTAAAATTTAACGGAGAACAGTATTTGTGAATTTGATCTTTCTGGGGCCTCCGGGGGCCGGAAAAGGCACCCATGCTAAAATGCTCTGTGAAAAATACGGGATCATGCAGCTCGCGGCTGGGGATATTCTTCGCAGGAACATTAAAGAGGGCACGAAGCTTGGGGCGCTCGCGAAAGATGTGATCGCACGCGGGGAGCTCGTTTCGGATGATCTCGTTAATGACATGATGTTCGAAGAGTTACTCGCTTCCAAGGACGCGAAAGGTTTTATTTTGGATGGGTATCCGAGGACGATCGGCCAGGCAGAAGCTCTGGAGAAATTCCTTGTGAAAGAAAAGATCCCGCTCACAGCGGTCGTGAATTTTGACGCACCGGAAACAGTGTTGGTAGACCGGCTCGCGGGACGCAGGCTTTGCCAGGTTACGGGTAAGATCTATCACGTGCGGAACATGCCGCCGAAAAAAGAAGGCGTGTGTGATTGTCATGGAAAGCCGCTTGTGACTCGCAAGGATGATGAACCCGAAACGATCCTTAACCGGCTCAAGGTTTATCACGAGTTGACGAAGCCGCTCGTTGAATTCTATCGCAAGAAAGGGCTGCTGCATGATGTCCCAGCAGGGGGCGATGCCCCGTCGGTCCAGAAAGTCCTGGAAAAGCTCTTTGAAAACATCCGTTAGGTCCGCATGATCGAGTTGAAATCGAAACGCGAAATTCAACTGATCCGGGAAGCCGGGGAGATCCTGAAGAAGGTCTTCTCGGTCGTAAAGCCCATGATCGGTGAAGGCGTTACGACGGAAGCGTTGGACCGTGCGGCAGAAAAGGTGATCCTTGAGAATGGCGGGGAGCCGGCGTTCAAAGGTTATCGCGGATTTCCGAAGGCAGCCTGTATTTCCATCAATGAGGCCGTGGTGCACGGGATCCCGGACGCGCGCCGTTTGAAAAATGGCGATCTGGTCAGTTTTGATATCGGAGTTAAATGGAACGGGTTTTATGCGGATGCGGCGAGGACCTGGCAAGTGGGTGCGGCCGATCCGAAAAAGCAGGCGTTGATCAACGCCGCCAAGGATTCCTTGGACGCAGCGCTTGCGGCTTATCAACCGGGCTGGCGGATCGGGGATATTTCAGAAACGATCCAGCGATACGTTGAAGAGCGGGGGTTCCAATTGGTTCGTGATTATGCAGGGCATGGGATCGGCCGGCAGCTTCACGAGGACCCGCAGGTCCCCAATTACGGGAAAGCCGGGCGGGGCGCCAAGATCGAGCCGGGGTTGGTGATCGCGATCGAGCCGATGGTGACGGAAGGGCATTATGCTGTGGAGACGCTTGAGGACGGCTGGACGGTGGTCACGAAAGACCGCAAGAATGCCAGTCATTACGAAGACACGATTGTTTTTATAGAAAATGGATTCATCAATTTAACGGGTACTGTGTCA
>CAZPCF010000269.1:0-2642 GCA_964585045.1 uncultured bacterium | reverse complement strand
CGGAAGCAACATGCTCAAGGCGCATATCAAGGCCTATCGCCTGATCCATAAGATCTACAAAGATTCCTCCCTCCCCAAACCCAGGGTCAGCATTGCCCAGCACATGATGGCGCTTGTTCCGTGTACGCGGGCCCTGAAAAACCGGTTTGCGGCGTGGCTGAGGCATAAGATCTACAATGAGGAATACCTCGATATTCTTTGCCGGCATAGGGCTCTGGATTTTATCGGGGTCAATTACTACTCGCGGCAGCTGGTGGACCTCAAGCGTTGGGGATTCAGGAATCTCTTTGCGGATGTCTGTGAAAAGCAGCATCATCCGGTCAACAAGAATTCGCTGGGGTGGGACATTTATCCCGAAGGGTTGTGTCCGCTGCTTTTGAGACTCAAGAAATACGGCTTGCCGGTTATGATCACCGAGAATGGGATCTGCACCTCCGACGACCCGTTGCGATGGGAATATATTGCCGGTCACTTGCGCCATATCCATAGAGCTATGGAGCAAGGCGTTTCTGTGACGGGATATCTCTACTGGTCGCTTCTGGATAATTTTGAATGGGACAAAGGTTTCAGTCCCAGGTTCGGCCTGATCGATGTTGATTACACAACGCAGCGGAGGACCGTCCGGGAAAGCGCCGTCAAATTCAGCCGGGTTTGCCAGACGGGTGTTTTGTCTTAGGTGACAGGCGCTTTTTCGTGCAACGCACTACGCGCAACGCGCAACGAATTCGTTTTGAGTTTTTAACATTGTGCGTTGCCCGTTGAGCGCTGCGCCCCCGAAGCTGCTAATTTTTCGCGTACATGACCTTGAGTTGTTCGATCGTCGGTTTTTGAGTGTAATATTCGCCTTCCGGCCCGACATAGCCGTCTTTGGTCCGCGTTACATTGATTTTGGTGACACTGCCGTTCTTATTGGGGACATCAAACGTCAATTCCGCAGGTTCCGGCCTCTCCGCGATCGCGGAAGTCTTCGCGTACATCGCTTTCAATTGATCGATGGTCGGATAATCGGGATAGAATTCGCCATTGGGTCCGACATACCCATCACTATATTTTTGTAAAGTGACGGGGATGTAGCTGCCGTTGGGGTTCGGGACCGTGACAACGATCGTTTTCTCGGGCGCCTCGACCGCCGGAGCGTTGGAGGAGACCACGGAGGGAGGCGGCGTCACGACGGTGTATCCCGTGGGTTGTTTTACATAGTAGGCACTGTTGTAATAGTAGTAATCGGTTTTGTCATAAACGATCACCTTGTGTCTTTCGGGTAAAGTGGCGATCATGGCCCCGCGGGGAGCGGAGACGATCACGTAGCCGGAAGGGGTTTCCCGATAATAAGTACCTTCCAAATAATAATAAAGCATATCAGCCACACGGAGAGGGATGCAGCCCCACGGAAGGGTTCGGTGATAATAGGGGCGTGGCGGCGATCTGTGGAAAGAAGGTCCTGGGAAATGGTCCGGACGGGGACGTGGGGGTTGCGCGAAGGAGTCCTTCGCTTGGACGAAACAAAAGACACTTAGGATCGCGAACAGGAACAAGGTGTGGCTGCCGGTAAACTTTTTCATACAAGATTCTCCTTATGCAAGGGTTTGGAGCGATAACTCGGGACTTCGCTAATTTAGACAGCCTGTTCTCCCAAAAAGTTCCGGGCTTGGATAAAAAAAACTCCGGAGTATAATGCAAGCGCGTCTCACATTACAGACCTATAAAAATGAATATGACAGCATCTCCTCAACCCCAAAAGAATATCCTGGTCCTGCTCGGGATTTTTGCTCTCATGGGGCTCTTTCTTGCGGGCGCAGCCTATTTTGAATGGGGCCGGCCCTTTCTTAGTTTTTTGTGGGGCCGGCCGTTCCTGACGCTTCTTAAGATCCTTTTGATCACGGCGTTCGGCTTGTGGGCCCTGAAGCGGATCACGCACAAATTCCCGCCGCAGAAATGTCTCAAATGGGTCTATGGGGTCCTTTTCCTTCCTGTCCTGCTCTTGCCTATCTTTAGATGTTATTTCAAAGTGCCCTACGTTTTTTGCCGCGTTTGTCCGCACAAATGTCCTTGGGGGATCTTGCGAAGCGCCGCGTTTCCCGCGTTCCTTCTTTTGAACCTCTCGAATAAATTCTGGTGCACGGCCCTTTGCCCTTTCGGGACATTCCAGGAATGCCAGGCTCAAATTTCCCCCAAGCGCTTCAAGCTTCCCTTATGGATAGAGCTTTTCGCTTACGCCGTCTTGTTTCTGGTGACCGGCATGTATCTCTCGACCCTGTTCGGAGCTCCTTGGGTAAAATTTTTTGAAATGGGACGTTATGCCTGGGCTGAAGTGTCGGTGGGGGTGGCGATCCTGGTCCTTATGGTCGCCTTTTTAATCCCGAAGTTCTGGTGCCGGTATTTCTGCCCCGTGGGTACAATTGACGAAGTCGTCTCAAGTTTCCGGCGCTCCAAGCCATTATCGTAAAAAATCTGTTAAACATATCTCATCCGACTTCGGACACTTACCCAAGAGAAGGCTTCGGGTTTGAGCCTCGTCACCACTCGGGAATCCCCGGCGTGGATTCCCTCGTTCGCCCTCCAGTCCTTGTCTTTCATTCATTTCCAGAATGGCGACTTGGACAGTCATGATTTCCAGTTTATTTCTTGATGGAGAATCATGG
>CAZPCF010000268.1:0-2647 GCA_964585045.1 uncultured bacterium | reverse complement strand
GGAGCGGAGACTTTGCACGAAAAGAACATTCCGATCCGAAAGGGAGGATTTAAAAAAAACGGCCCCGCTTTTTCAAGCGAGGCCGTTCGCAGACAACTTCTTTTCCAGAAACGCTTCGATTACTCCTTCGAGAACGTGATCTGGTCGAGCAAAATACTACCGGTCTTCGGACTGGAGTTGATGTCATCGAAGACGAACACAAGCTCGTTCAAAGAGTTCCAGTTCTCAATGCGACGGAACTTTTCGAACGGGATCGAGATCTTCTGCCACTGGTCCGTGACGCCGCTGACAATATAAGCGGAAGGCTTGTTCGTCATGTCCTTGAGCTCGATCTTGAAACGCTTGGTGTAACCGGCCTTTGCATCACCCTTGACGTAGAAATTCAGGGTGTTGTAAGCCGTTGCATCCTCGCCATTCAGCTTCATCCAGAAACCGTTGTAAGCCGGATTCGGAGAATCCACATCGTAATCGAGGCGGATCGAGTAGCCTGTAGCATCTCCTTGGCTATCGTCCGTATCGAAAGACATCTGGGTCCCCTGGGACTCATCGTTCGGATCCTTGTCCCATCCACCGAAATCACCGCCGATGTTATTCGGCTTGTCCCCGGTGTCAAAATCCGCGATCACAAGCTCGTTCGTCGCGGGAGCAGCCGCACAAGTGGCAACTCCAAAACCGATGACCATCAACGCAACGAGCATTAACGTCAAACTGAGGTTAAACTTCTTCATTTTTTTGTTACTCCTTTCGTGAAATGATACTGCTTGGCGAGGGTCAGAACGAAGTATACTCTTTTAAAAAGATAAAGACAAGGGGTGCGACAAAAATAGTTTGACCGATTCAATTCATCCGGAATGATTGCTTAATTTTTTTTAATTCAGGGATATCTCCTGCAAACAGATATCTCAAAAAAGTCATAACCCATTATTTATAAACGAGTTAAAGAAAGAATAGTCAGATCTTTGAAAAAGAATCAAGGACCGTTTTCATTTCCTCGGCTTTCCGGCGGAGGTCCTCTGAAGGAGCATTTCTCTGAAAATCGCCGATCTTCACTTTAAGCTCGGAAATTTTGTCCTGTTCCGCACGCAGGCGTTTCAGGATGATATTAATATCATGGGCCATATCGTGGAAAAAGTCCCCTTCGCGAAGTTTGATATCTTGGGGCATTTCTCCGCGGTTTACTTTAAGCAGGGTCTGGCGGAAACGGTACACCGGACCGGCTACGCGATGGAGAAAAACCACGCCGTAAGCACCGATAATGATCAGCGTGAGGATCAAGACCAACGTCACGCGGATAATGATCGTGTAACTCACGTCGTAGAGGATCTCGGCGGGATTGATCTTGCCGAAAGTAAAAGCCCCTCCGAAGGCTGCATCGCGAATGGTTTGATGGATGACCCAAGCGGTCGCCGCCGAAGCCACCATGAAAAGGGCGATCAGCATGAATGAGAATTCCCGCTGCATCGGACGGTGAATAATAAGATTCTTCACCTGCCGTTTGTAGGGACGATGGGGCGTTATCACCTTGGCTTGCGCGTTCGCGTTCGTTTCCATATTTTTTCTCCTTAGGTTTAAAATACTTCGAAAGATCCGTACGTAACCAACCCGTTCCGGGAACCCTCTTACGCCGGAACGACCCCCTTGGGTTTTAACCAAAAAGTTTCAATGAGCCAATCGCACAATACTGCTCCGGGAAGAAATAGGAACCATATAATAACAAAAATGCCTTTCAGGTGGGTTCTTTCGATACAAACTATATATGCCGGCAAGATAAAGAGCGTCAGGATCGTCGAACTGATCAATCCCCCGATCACTGTAATGGCCAACGGCGCCCAAAGATCGCTCGCCTGTCCGAAACTGAGCGACATTGGCAAAAAACCAAGGACCGTCGAACTCACCGTCATTAAAATGGGCCTCAAACGATCCAATCCGGCCTCGACAAGGCGCTCTTCCACGGTTTTCGCAGGATCGAGGTGCGTAAAATGATCGACCAAAATGATCGCTCCATTCACCACATAGCCCGCCAAAAGAATGATCCCGATAAAGACCTGCGTGCTTAAAGGTTTGGGAGACGGAAGCCACTTCAACCAGTCTCCGGGGATCCCTAACCATGTTAAAGGCTTGATGATAAGAAGCGGCCAGCCCAAGGCCAACCAAACACCGATCACCGCCATGGGGATCGTCGCCATGATAATGGCAGGATAAAGATAATTTTGGTAAAGGCAGGCCATGACCATATAAACGAGAAAAACCGTAAGAACGACTGCAGCCCCCAACTCGGTTTTGCTTTTCATCAACTCTTCAAACCCACCGCCAAAACGCCAGTAATAGTCATCCGGGAGCTTGACGTCTTTGAGGGTCGTCCTGACATCCACGGCGATCTGCTCGATCGGTTTTTTGGTGTCCCCCTTCACGAAGACATAGCGATGCTTGTCCTTTCGGTCAATGGTTTGGGGCCCGGTCGAGGGATAGAAATTCGCGATCTCACTTAAAGGAACCTGCTTGGATTCCTGAGTTTGGACATAGATCTGCCCAAGATCATCCAATTTCTGACGGTAGATCGCCTGAAGTCGCGTGATGGTTTCGATCTCTTCGCCCTTGGAAAGCTCATGGAATTTCGTGGGCCGCATGCCCCGGACCTGGGCATGCA
>CAZPCF010000267.1:0-2660 GCA_964585045.1 uncultured bacterium | reverse complement strand
GAAGTTCGAATAAAAAAGGGTCTTCTTTTTAAAATCAAGCAGGCAGGCATAAGCCGACAGCAGAAGGGAGGTTTCCCGGAACGTCTCCTGGACAAAGCGGTCCAGCTTTTCGAGGAAAACGCCCGGAAGAAGGGACTGTTCCGCGAGCAGGTTCACCTCGCTATGGATGCGGTTCACCATCAGGGCGGCCGGAACGCCGTGCCCGGTGATGTCCATGATAAAGACGAGCAATTTGTCCGGCGACGGAAAATAGAATTTCGCGTAGTCCCCGCCGACATAAGAAGCGGGCAGGAAGCTGATCGCGATATCCACCTGTTCGTTCGCGAACGACCTCGGGAGGATGCTCTTGTGGACCTGGCGGGCCATCTCGAGCTCTTTTTTGATCAGCTCGTTCTTTTCTTCCAGTTCCTTCCGGAGCAGGAACTGCTCTTTTCTTTTTTTCTCGTCAAAGTGTTTGTAGACCATCGCGGCGAGGACCGCGGAAACCATCCCGAAACAGTTCAGCTGAAGATAGACCGTGTCATGCGAATACCGGGTCGGGACCCGCGCAAGCGCGAGAACGAACGACAGGACCAGGAGGCAGCCCAGGGCGAGAACCTCCCAAGGGTGCCAGGGCATGGCCATGGCGATCAAAAGAAAAAGCAGCAGGAAGGGCCCCATCCCGAGGTCAAAACAAACGGGATAGAGAAAATACATGGAGCAAAATCCCGCGACGAGAAGAAGGGTCATCAGATAAGCGGAGGCCTTGATGGCCCCGTGCGAGCGGCTTTTTCCCGCGAACACGATCAGGGCCAGGGCGATCGCCATCGTCAGGAGGTCAGCCGCGATCTCCCAAAAAGACGGCCACGGGTAGTTCCAAATGAAGTTGAAAACATAAGAAGAAACGTAAAGGGCGATGACCGATCCGAGGAAAAGCTGAACGCGGAATTTAAGGATCTGGACGGTCTGTTCCCTGTATTCTGTGCGGTAGCAAGCCGGCACGCGGACGCGGCGCGACAGAAGAGAAAGGACCTTTTGCCATGCGTTCGGGGCGGACATAGTAAAATATCATGTCATGAAACACGGGGACTGACAAGAAGAAGGAGGCCCGCGCGAACGGTCCCGGCGGCCGGAAGCTCTCCGCTATAAGCTGGCGTCCGCAAGCCGCGTGAGCTAGAATACGGGCCGGGTCATTGACAGGATCGATCAGCAAAGGAGAGGGCCATGGAAAACACCGGAAAGCCGGAAGAAGAGAAGCAAAAACCTTGTTGCTGCGCGGCGCTTCTGGGCGCGCTTGTGATCGTGTTCGCCTGGTGGAAAGTTTCCTGGGGCGCGATCGCCCTGACCGTTCTGGGCGTCGCCATGATCGTCAAGGAGCTGGCCGACTATTGCTGCTGCAAAAGCGGCGTTTGCAAGACCGGGGCCGGAAAGCCGAAGTAAAAAGCAGCAAGTTGGCATTCGGTTCCGCGTAAGGTCAGGTGTTATGATCTGTCGCTGAGGGCTTTTTGCCCGCTGCGCCTCCGGCAGATGAACGGCAGGCAGAGGCAGGGACTCCCGGGCCTTTTCCGTTTGGGAGTTTTTGTTTTTAAAAGATAGAACCGGACACAACCTGGGAGAAGAACATGAAAAAGAAAAGCGTTTTTCCGCTGGCCACCGCACTTATCGCCGCTTTCGTCATCATCGCCGTCATTGCCGCCGCCTGGATCTTTGTGTTCAGCCCGAAGCCGGACCCGACAGTAGTCAAAAACAAAGTGATCCTTCGCCATGGGTCGAGCGACTATATGGAGGTCCGCCACATAGTCCTTAAAGGAACCAACGAACAGATCGGCAAGGCGCTGGCCGATATCGCGCGAAAAGAATACAAAACCAAGCTGATAAAATACGCCGAACCCGTCTACGCCAAAGCCCGGCGCGACTACATGGAACTGAATTATCCGGTCATGCTGGAACGCATGAAAGGGGTGGCGCGATCCTACGGCCTTTCTTTCGAGGACGCCGACTACGATACGAGCAGTTTGTTTTACTGGATGACCGCCCCCCAGTGTTCGGCGCTCTTCGTTCCCGCGCCGGCGTCCGCGAACGGGCGCAACTTTTATACCAGCAACAGGGATTACTACCTGGCAAGCATGTCCGAGATCATGGGCGGGAAGCGGAAGCCGGGAGAGGGCGACTTTTCGTCGAACGTGTTCGTGATCGAACTTTATCCGGACAAGGGATACCCCTCCATCGGGATGGGTATGATGGACATGCTCAGCCTCAATATCGATGCCATCAACTCCAAAGGGCTGAGCGTTGCGGTGTTGGCGGACGACACATACGGAATGGACCACACGATCCAGGACATGTCGCGCCAGTCCGGGCTCTACATCTATCAAATGGTCCGGCTCATCGTCGACACGTGTGCCACGCTGGAAGAGGCGAAGGAAGCCATCCTGAACAACAAGGTGTCGATGGCCATTCTGCCGGCGCACTTCATGGTCATGGACTGTTCCGGTCGCTCGTTCATTTACGAAAAATCTTCCAAGGACTTCAGCGACCGTTTCCTGGATAGCGACGGGCAAAATGTCGTGCCGATCACCAACCACTCTATTTTCGACTATCCGACGGTCGACAAATTCCCGCCGCCCGACAAGAACAGCTACGACACTTTCAACCGCTACCGGGTCCTTGACCAATACGTG
>CAZPCF010000266.1:0-2691 GCA_964585045.1 uncultured bacterium | reverse complement strand
CGATGCCTTAAAGAACGTTCGGACCGAGCACGCCTTCATCATCGGCGGCGCCCAGCTTTACCGGACCACGATCGACCTGGTCGACGGCATTTATCTCACCCGTATCCACGCTGATTACGAGGGGGATGTTCTTTATCCGGAGATCCCGCCGTTTTTTACAGAAAAAAAACGGCTCAAACTCCAAGAAGATCCAACGCTTGAAGTGATCTATTACGAGAACACGAAGAACAAGGGCTGTTCTTGCTGTGGATAACAAGAACCTGTATTTCAGGCAGATCCCCGTAGGCTACATGGGGAATTTTATTTATCTGATCGGCGACAAAAAGAAGAAAGCATGCGCGATGGTGGATCCGGCCTGGGATGTGGACGCCGTTCTCAAAGAGGCCGAAAAAGACGGCATGAAGGTCGTAGCGGGGATCCTCACGCACACCCACTTTGACCATTCAAACGGTGTTGAAGGATTGATCCAAAAGACCGGGGTGAAGGTCTACGTCCATGAGGACGAAGCAAAATATCTGAAAGGCGTTCAAGAACATCTTGTGGCGACCCAGGAGGGTTCCAAGCTTCAGATCGGGGATCTGGAAATGACCTTTCTCCACACGCCGGGCCATACCGAAGGCTCGCAGTGCATTCTCTTCGGAGATAAGATCGTAACCGGCGACACGCTTTTTGTGGGGGCCTGCGGCCGCTGCGATCTTCCGGGCGGCGATGAAAAAAAGATCATGCGAAGCCTTAAACGTCTTGCCTCTCTGGATGGCTCGCTCCGGGTTTTCCCTGGCCATGCTTATGGGGACGCGGATTCTTCCACGATCGAAAATGAGCGGCGTACGAATTCGTTCATGAAATTCAACTAACAGTACGGCGAAAGGCGTACGGTGTGCCGCGTTGTGTTTTTTCCGCCGTACCCCGTACGCCTTACAAAATCCTGGGCATAAAAATGAATGAATTTAATTTGAATAAGGAAGAAGACGCTGCGAGATTTCTCCACGAGGCCTATGAAAAACAAATGGCCGGAAATGTCGATGTGGCTATCGAACTTTATCTCAAGTCCCTCGCGTCCCAGCCTACGGCGGAGGCGCACACCTGTCTGGGATGGGCGTACAGCGTCAAGGGCCGGTACGGGGACGCGAGCCGGGAATGCGAGAAAGCCGTTCGACTGGATCCGGAATATGGGAATCCCTACAATGATATCGGAGCGTACATGATCGAGACGGGGCGCTGGGAAGAAGCGATTCCCTGGCTTGAAAGGGCGACCACGGTCGAACGCTACGACGGAAGATTTTACGCTTGGTATAATTTGGGGCGCGTTTGGGAACATCAGGGGGATTGGGCCCGGGCGCTTGAGGCTTATCGGCACGCTCTCGAGAAAAACCCCGAATACTCATTAGCAGGAAAAGCGATTCGCCGGATGCAGGCGATGCTCAATTAGTACGGCGTAAGGTGTTTCGCGTACGGCGGAAAAGAAAAACCCGATCTTAAAATCAAGATCGGGTTTTTAGTTAAGAAAGAATGTTGCGCTTGCGAAATCTTTTTTTCGCCGTACTCCGTACGCCTTCCGCCTTACGGAAAAATCAGCCGTTCAGATTTTTCGCGACAAACTCCCAATTCACCAGATCCCAGAACGTCGCCACATATTTAGCGCGGGCGTTCCGGTAATCGATGTAATAGGCGTGTTCCCACACGTCGCAGGTCATGAGCGGGGTCTGGCCGTTCACAAGAGGGTTGCCGGCATTGGACATAGATTCGATCCCGAGCGTTCCGTCCTCATCTTTGACCAACCATGCCCAACCGGACCCGAAGAGCCCGACCGCCATGTCCGTGAAAAGCGTTTTAAACTCCTCAAAACTTCCGAAGGAAGTGTTGATCGCTTCGAGCAAGGCGCCCGTGGGAAGTCCGCCGCCCTGGGGTTTGAGGCAGTTCCAGTAAAAGGTGTGGTTCCAGACCTGCGCGGCGTTATTGAACACAGGCCCTTTGGCGGTTTTAATGAGGTCCTCGAGCGACTTGTTGCCTTCCGGTTTTCCGTCCGTCAATTTGTTAAGGTTTGTGACATAGGCGTTGTGATGTTTGCCATAATGATATTCGAGCGTTTCTTTGCTGATATGCGGCGCTAGGGCGTCCCAGGCATAGGGAAGTTCAGGGAGCGTGAAGGGCATGATGAATCCTCCTATAGTGATGGGCGGTAAGTGGTAAGTTGCAGAGCGCGAAGCAGATTTTTGTTTTTGCTTACCGCTTACAACCTATCCCTTTCCGCTAAAATTTAAGGCCCTCATTATACCACGAGTCGTCCTTCAGTAGAATCCACACCGTTGTGAGGGACCTTTAGACTTTGGTCTTTAGCCCCGGGGAGGTTATAATTTTGCCATGTCTAAAGTAGACCGGAAAGAATTTCTTCCCATATCAAAACAAGATCTCGCGGAGCGCGGCTGGAACGCGTGTGACATTATTCTTGTCACGGGCGACGCGTACGTGGACCATCCCTCCTATGGCGCGGCAATGATCGGGCGGGTCCTGGAGGATGCGGGGTACAAGGTCGGGATCATTGCGCAACCTGATTGGAAGACCCCGGACGATTTTCTCGCGCTAGGGCGTCCCCGTCTTTTTTTCGGGATCACGGCCGGCAATCTCGATTCCATGGTGAGCAATTACACCGCGAGCAAGAAACCGCGGCGCACGGATGATTATTCGCCGGGC
>CAZPCF010000265.1:0-2695 GCA_964585045.1 uncultured bacterium | reverse complement strand
GTGGTCGATCAACTAGAAGCCGCAGGCGTGATCGGCCCCCAAGATGGCGCCAAGCCCCGCGAGATCCTTCTTCCGAATCCCTCCGGCGACTACGCCGAAGCCATACCCGTCGATTCCGAACCCGACGACGAAGATAACGCTTAAAGGTCGGGGAACGGGCAACGGGGAATGCTAACCCCCTAGTGGCTTGGCGAACAACGCTCTGACGTTAAAGCCGAATCGTTCCCCGTTCGCCGTTACCCGTTCCCCTAGAGCGTTTTTTTCTGTATAATGCTTCCGCTATGATATCCAGTGAATTGCTCGCCATTCTATGTTGTCCTGAGACGAAACAAGACCTGACGGTTGCGGATGCTTCTTTGATCGAAAAGATCAATCAAAGGATCGAAAAGCGTGAGCTTAAAAACCGTGGCGGGGAAACAGTCGCTCAAAAGGTCGAAAGCGGACTTGTTCGCGCGGACAAGCAATACCTCTACGCGATCCGGGGGGACATCCCCATCATGCTGATCGACGAAGCGATCCCGCTTCAAAATCTTTAAGACGGGATTCGATCCTCGGCACTCGTTTTTAGTCTTTGTTGTTACGAGTTCCGAGGTACAAGCCCCTTTTAAAAAAATCATATGAACACAGACCCTTTTGATCTCCCCGTTCCAGGCGAGAGCAAAGTTCTGCTCCACGCGTGCTGTGCGCCTTGCTCTTGTTCGATTATCGCGCGAATGATCACAAGCGGCGTCAAGCTCACGGTCTTTTTCTATAACCCCAATATTTATCCGCGTGAAGAGTACGAGCACCGCAAAGCCGAGGTTATCCGTTACGCGCAAAAAATGAATATTCCTTTCGTGGACGCGGATTACGATAGTGACCCGTGGTTTGAGCATGTGAAAGACCATGAGGAAGACGCGGAGCGGGGAGAGCGCTGTGATCTTTGTTTCGAGATGCGTCTTGGGAAGGCCGCGGCTTACGCGGCCGGGAACGGTTTCAAAATCTTCACGACCAGTCTTGGGATCTCGAGGTGGAAAGATCTCGCGCAAGTGGATCGTGCGGGAAGAAAAGCTGCGGCTTCATTTCCGGGGTTGACTTACTGGGCGCAGAACTGGCGCCTTGGGGGCGGCCAGGAACAAAGGGAACGCATCATCCGAGAAGAGAACTTCTACCGTCAGCGCTACTGCGGCTGTCTTTACTCTTTCCGGGAGTCTCTCCGCCGGGGTCTCCCAAAGCTCTCCGGAGATCAGCCCGCGCGGTAGAGGATGACGTTGGCTTTTTCTAGAGTGACCAGGCCTTCCTTCACCATGGGATCCAGGAGCGGAAGGAATTTCGCGATCTTTTCTTCGCTGTCCACGATCTCGATCACGATGGGGAGGTCCTCGGAAAGCCGCAGGATCTTCGCCGTGTGCATGTGGCTCTTGCAGCCAAATCCCATAAAACCCTTGATCGCTGTGGCACCAGCCAGTCCTTCTTTTTTAGCCAGAAGCACGATCGCTTCATAAAGCGGCCGGCCCTGCCACTTGTCCGCTTCGCCGATAAAGATCCTTAAAAGTTTTCCGTCTTCGGGTATTTTCATAAGAGCTCTCCTGTTTATGCTTTAAGAGACAGGCATTAAGTGACTGCCTGTCCCCTAAAGAATTTAAATCCAACGCGCGAGCATCACACCCAGGCGGAAGATCAGAAAGCCCAGGACCACGCTCAAAGCGATATTCATAAGGGCGTAAAGGCTTTCGCCGTCCTTGGCAAGATTCGAGGTTTCAAAAATAAAGCTCGAGAAAGTCGTGAAGGCGCCACAAAAACCGATCATAAGGAATACGCGGGCGGCAGGGCCCAGCAGGAACTTTTCTTCAGCAAGCACGGCAAGAAAACCGATAGCGAAGCAGCCGATGAGATTGACCACCAAGGTTCCAAAGGGGAATGTAACGCCGAAAACGCGATGGACGGCGCCCGAAAGAAAATAACGCGCGAAGGTCCCAAGAACTCCGCCCGCAGCTAATCCGATCCATTTTGTCATACAAAAACCTCTCGTTATTTCTTTTTCCCGACGGTGAAGGCCTGGCCGAGGAACTTGCCGGTCGCGTAATAGGCGCTCGTGCCCGGGTCGAACATGAAGGCTTTCATTTTCTCTGGGTCCGGAAATCCTTTTGAGTTGAGCGCCGATTCTTCGACCTTGATATCCTTGATCTCGCCGATGAATTGTGTGTGGATGCCGAGCCTGTGGGTTTCTTTAAGGGTGCATTCCAGCACGAAAGGGAACTCCTTGATGTAAGGGGCGTCCACAAAATCACTTTTCACGGGCGTAAGCCCCGTGGCCTTGAACTTGTCCTCCGTCTTGCCGGAAACGATCCCGAAATAATCCGCCTCTTTCATATATTTTTCCGAAGGGATATTCACCGTGAAGGCTTTTTTTGTCATGATGTTCTCGTAGGTCTTCCGGTGGTCGCGGATGGAGACCGTGACGCACGGAGGCTCGGAACAGGCGATACCGCCCCAGGCCACGTTCATGGCATTGGGGACGCCTTGCGCGTCATAGGGGCAATATGAGCGCGGGGCTTCAACTCGTCCTGGTCGCAGTCGCAGTGATGGCGGTACTCGCCATCGTGTACGCGGTCGTGGCCTGGGCCAACCGCGACAACCCGACGTTTTGACGGGAGGCAACATGGACTACATGACGTGGCTGACGCACTACGAGGTGTGGCGCATCGACCGCGAC
>CAZPCF010000264.1:0-2702 GCA_964585045.1 uncultured bacterium | reverse complement strand
CGTGCTCTTGTATGGAAAGCAGGACAAAACCGCCTAAACGCAATCCGGCCTCCAGGAACACGAAAGACAAAAAAACCCCGAATAACATCAAAAGTACTTTTTGTCTGAGGGATACTTGGGGTTTTTGAAGTTTCTTTTCCTTCATGGAACGAAGCAGCACCTATGCGTTTTGTCAGACCTTTTGGGACACGATTTCAGGACTTGGATCTGAACTTTGACCGCGGCCGGATCGCGGTCAGATTTTAGAACTTTCGTCTTTCCGGGGTCAATCGTTTCTTATTTTCTCAGCCTTCATGATCGCCTTCCCTTTTCCCGACGATCAGGGGCCAGAGATGCGTTTCCGAGCGATTCATGGGCTGCAGGGTTATAAGATATTCAAAGGGTCGACATCAAGCTGGAAGGCAACGGCGGAAGGTTTTTTGAGGCTCATGAGGGTCTGATAGATCCTCGCTGTCATAGCCCCACCCTCTGCACGCCCCGGGTTCGTGCAGAGGGTCGGGAGTTTGAGCATGACATGCCAGCGGAAGTGGCCGCGCAATTTATAGAAAGGAAGCGGTGCGGGGCCGACGATCTCAACGCTTTCGCGTTGAGATCCGGGACCCGTTCCTCGCACCTCGGGACTAGCAACGCCAAGAACAGCATCCGTCGAGTCCCGGGTCCCGAGTCCCGAGTCTCCCAAATTTTTTTTAAGCGCATCCCGGATCTCGCGGGCGAAAAGATAGGCCTTCTTCTCATCGTGGGAGCGGATGATGATATTGACGAGCGAGCGGTACGGCGGGTAATGGAATTCTTCGCGGCATTTTTTTTCATGGGCGTAGAAGGCGAGGAAGTCATGCTCTTTTGCGAACCGGATGCTCGGATGTTCCGGCATCCAGGTCTGGATCATGACACGGCCGGGTTTGATCCCGCGGCCCGCGCGGCCCGCAAATTGCGTCAGGAGCTGGAATGTCCGTTCGCTGGAGCGGAAATCCGGAAGCCGGAGCCCCACATCCGCCAAGACCACGCCCACCAAGGTCACATGCGGAAAATCGAACCCCTTGGCGATCATTTGTGTTCCGATCAGGATGTCGATCTTTTGTTCCCGGAATCTTTCCAAGATTTTCTCGTGAGAATCTTTTTTCTGGGTGGTGTCTGCGTCCATCCGCGCGATCTTAGCACTTGGAAAAAACCGGGCGATCTCACTTTCGACCTTCTCGGTCCCGAATCCCATGAAGCGGAGCATGGGGGCTTTGCATTCGCCGCATACGTCCGGGACTTTTTTCTGATAATTGCAATAATGACAGAGCAGGAGGTTCTTTTCCTGATGGAACGTGAGCGAGACCTGGCAGAGCTTGCACTCCTCGACCTTCCCGCATTTGGGGCAGCGGATCGAAGTGGAGAATCCCCGGCGATTGAGAAGAAGCATGGTCCCTTCCCGGTTCTTAAGATTGGTTTCGATCTCGCGCATCAAAGGCGGCGAGAAAAGCAGGCTCGGGCGTTTGTCCCCTTCATAGCGCTTGAGGTCGATCACCGTGACTTTGGGCATGGCTTTTTGATCGATCCTTTCCGTCAGATCGACGCGGTCGATCACCCCCTGCTCCGCGAGCGCCATGCTTTCCAGGGAGGGCGTTGCCGTGCCCATCAAAAAAAGTGCGCCCTCCTTTTGCGCGCGCCAAGCCGCCACCTCGCGGGCGTGATAACGGGGCGTGGTCTCCTGTTTGTACGAGCCCTCATGTTCTTCGTCCATGATGATGAGGCCGAGATTAGGGACGGGGGCGAACACCGCGGAACGCGGCCCGAGCACGACATTGCAGGTTCCCATTTCGATGCGTTTCCAGGTGAGAAAACGCTCACCATCGGTCATTTTGCTGTGAAGGATCTCGAGGTTGTCCCCAAAATGCCCGGCAAAGAACCGCTGGAGTTGTTCGGTGAGCGCGATCTCGGGGACGAGACAGATCGCGGCGCGGTTCTGTTTCAGGGTCTGGCGGATCGCGCGGATATAGAGCTCACTTTTTCCGCTGCCGGTGACGCCGTAGATCAGCATGGCCTTGGAACGTTTCGCGGTCAATGCCTTTTCAATGATCCCGAACGCTTTTTCCTGTTCCCCGGAAAGCGTGTACTCCGGCGGCGGTTTGGCCGGCGCCAGGCTCTTCTGTTTGGCTTTCTCGATATACTTCTCAACCTTTTTCCCGTATTTCACCCAGCGCGGGAGCGCGTTCTCGATCGCTTCGCCCCAGCTGGAACCGTAATATTCGCCTACCCATTTCGTGAGTTGAAGCATATCGGACGAGAGAACGGGCTGGTCGTCGAGGATCGCAAGAATAGCCTTGAGCTTTTTTGTGGTCGATGAACTTTCAATGGCTACGATGTATCCTGTGATCTCGGTGTTGCGGAACGGAACGGTCACGCGAACGCCCGGAATGGCCTTGGCGCGAAGAGGTTCGGGGATCAAATAGCTGAAGACCGTGGGGATCGGTAGCGGGACTGCGACTTGAGCCAATAACGCGGCTGCTTTTTCGTCATTCTGAGGCTGGCTTTTGGCCGGGCCCAGGACGACGCTTTTGGAGGAGGCGCTCACTCCTCAGACCTCTCCAGGAACTTCATGACTTTCTTCATGTCCTCCCAGACCTTACGTTTCTCACCCGGGCTTCGCAGAAGATACGCCGGATGATAGGTGCACATCACGGGAGTGCCTTCATATTCCTGGAACGTGCCGCGCAGCT
>CAZPCF010000263.1:0-2707 GCA_964585045.1 uncultured bacterium | reverse complement strand
CCCGGCATAAAGAACGCCTTGATACGGCATCCCGTCCCGGGCCATGCCTTCAATGATCGGACGCACCGCGATATCGATGATCCCGCCAATCTCGGAATCCGGGATCTTCATGCTCGGGGAATACGCGCCCATGCCGCCCGTGTTGGGGCCCCGGTCATGGTCATACGCCCTCTTGTGGTCACGCGCACTTGCCAGAGGCACGATCTTTTTTCCATCCGTCAGCACCAGGATCGAAAGTTCCTCGCCTTCGAGTTTTTTTTCGATAATAACTTTAGAACCCGCATCCCCGAAACTTTTTTCTTCCATCATTTGGGTTAGCGTCGCGACCGCGTGCTCGGAGCTCTCACAGATCACCACGCCCTTACCCGCTGCGAGCCCGTCCGCCTTGATCACCACCGGCATTTCGGCCTCGATCACATAATGTTTGGCCTCCTTCACGTTCGTGAAGACTTCGTAGCCGGCCGTGGGGACACCATATTTTGTCATCATATCTTTGGAGAAAGCCTTGCTTCCTTCAAGAAGTGCCGTTTCCTTAGACGGGCCAAAGATCAGCAACCCATTTTCACGGAACACATCGCCGATCCCCGCCACCAACGGAACTTCGGGACCCACCACGGTCAGATCGATCTTTTCACGGATCGCGAATCCCAGAAGGCTGTTCGTATCATCCGACGCGATGGGAACACATTCCGCATGCTGGCTGATCCCGGCATTCCCCGGAGCTGCATAAAGTTTTGTGAGAAGCGGGCTCTGCGCGATCTTCCACGCAAGTGCGTGCTCTCTACCGCCGGAACCAATTAATAAAACTTTCATACGACTTTTACCCCGCTTGACCGGACGGTCTCCCCGATCGCCCAAGAATTCAATTTGAAACCTTTTAAGATCTTTTGCGCGGACCGGACGTGACATTTTTCAAGGATCGCCACCATCCCGACGCCCATATTGAAGGTTTTGTACATTTCATGGCTCGAGATACCGCCAGCCTTTTGCGCGATGCGGAAGATCTCCGGAACTTTCCATGAATCACGATCGATCTGGGCGCCCAGCTCCTTTGGGATCACACGGGGCAGATTATCATAAAAGCCACCTCCCGTGATATTGACAATGCCTTTCACCGGCAATTGTTCCAGAAGCGCCAGAACTGGTTTCACATAAATAATAGTGGGTGTCAAAATCTTCCGGCCTATGGGACCTTTCAGTTCCTTTTCGGAAAAGATCTTCCTGAGAAGCGAATATCCGTTCGAGTGGAACCCGGAGGACTGAATACCAAGGAGAATATCCCCCGCCTTGATCTTCTTTCCGGTTACGACCTTTTTTCGGTCCACCGCGCCGACTGAAAACCCAGCCAGATCATATTGTGCCGCAAGCTTCGTCTTTTTGTCGGTATAAAATCCCGGCATGATGGCTGTCTCGCCGCCCACGAGCGCGCAACCGGACTGCCGGCAACCCTCGGTGACGCCCTTCAGGACTTCTCCGATCACGTTCGTCTGGAATTTTCCGGAAGCGTAATAATCCAGAAAGAAAAGCGGGCGCGCGCCGGAGGTGATGAGATCGTTTACGCACATGGCGACAAGATCGATCCCGATGGTATCGTGTTTCCCCAAAAGCCGCGCGAGTTCCAGTTTGGTCCCCACGCCATCGGTCGAGGCTACAAGCAGAGGGTCCTTGATGCCCGTCTTCGACAGGTCAAAAAGCGAGGCGAATCCGAGCGTGTCTCCGCAAACACCCGGAGTACGGGTCGAGCGGATCAGTCCCGCGATCTTCCGGTTGTACGCAGGATCGCCCTTCAGATGCGGTACTCCCGCCTTCTCATAGGTCCAGGGGCTCATAGCTTGCAACTATTCCTTTTGTGCTCCAGTTTATACTTGTCATCCGCATCATAGATCTTGGTCGGGTATTTCCCGGTAAAGCATGCCGCGCAAAAGTCCTTCGGGTCCTGTGTCGTCGAACCAAGCATTCCCTCAAGACTCAGATACCCGAGCGTGTCCACATTAAGGAACTTCGCGATCTCTTCAACGCTTTTATTGGCCGCCAAAAGCTCCCTTTTCGACGGAAAATCGATCCCGTAAAAACAGGGCGAAATGTGGGGCGGACAGCTGATCCGCATGTGCACTTCTTTGGCGCCCGCAGCCCTCAAAAGTTTCACGCGGTTCTTCGCCGTATTCCCGCGCACGATCGAATCATCGACCACGATCACGCGTTTGCCGTCCACGATCTGACGGATCGGATTCAATTTGATCTTCACTTTGAGCTGGCGGCCCGCTTCTGAAGGACTGAGGAAGGTACGTCCGATGTAGTGGTTACGGATGAACCCGTGAGCAAACGGGATCCCCGATTCCCTCGAATAACCCAAGGCCGCGAAGCTGCCTGAATCCGGTACCGGGATCACGATGTCCGCGTCGATGGGATGCTCCTTGGCGAGCTGCCGGCCCAATCTTTCGCGTACAAGGCCTACGCTGTCATGAAAAATATTGGAATCCGGCCTGGCGAAATAGACATGCTCAAAAATGCACTGCGCCTTGGCGGTCTTTTCGTCCTTAAAAGGAAAATGGCTGCGAAGCCCCTTGCTGTCGATCACGACGATCTCGCCCGGCTCTATCTCGCGGACAAACTCCGCTTCGATCAGATCGAACGCGCAGGTCTCGGAGGCGAGCACATAACTATTCCCCAATTTTCCAAGGCAGAGAGGACGGAACCCCTGAGGGTC
>CAZPCF010000262.1:0-2715 GCA_964585045.1 uncultured bacterium | reverse complement strand
CGCCGCGATCGACAAAAGCTTCTATTATCCCTTCGCGCTCTGACCGGTCCGCGGTGAGCTTTATCGCTGAGAGGTTGAACCTTTTTATGAGTTCGTCACGCAACCCCGGCCACATCTCGGAACGCTCGAGCATCGCTTTAAATAAGGCCCTCATTTCCGTGTCGGCGTTGCGCTTAAGCCGTATCGTCGTCCCTTCCGGGATCTCGAAGACATGGAGGAAGTCATAGTCCGGCAGGTCGCGCTGCAGGAATGTCTTTTCGTCGCCGCTGCCCCTGCTCAATCTCATGAGATCAAGAAAACGGCGGGCGACCGGATCATACATATCGACGTAGAATTGCCCCGCCCCGAAGACCGCCGTGACGAACGGTATCTTCGCGAGATGGTCGCGGGCCATCGTGTCGGATTCCGCGATCAGCTTCTGTCCGAATTCCGGACTTTGCTTGATACGGTCATAAAAGTCATTTACCTTTTCAAGCGTAACGATGCCCTTGGGTGAAAGCACCCGTTCTGCCATTCTATTCATGACCTTATGTACATCGGCCTCGAGTACTTCCTCTCCGAGTCTCATCCGGCTCTCAAGCGCCACCGCTTCGGCATCATCCGGGTACGGATTCAAAGCTGGTTTTGTACCTGTTCCCCCCTTCCCTGTTTTTTTGGCCATGGCAACCGCGCCAAGAATGCCGGCGCCGGTAAGGATGGCTGATAGCGGGACTTTTTTGGACGGAGCTGGAACGAACGGGTCATTTGGCGGGCGGAAGTCCTCAACCTCTTTAGCGCTCGCCTCCGGACTGCCCGGCACCCAATGGATATAGACGGTATTA
Organism: uncultured bacterium; assembly: GCA_964585045.1. GTDB lineage: Bacteria > Omnitrophota > Omnitrophia > Omnitrophales > Aquincolibacteriaceae > Aquincolibacterium. The sequence goes on along the minus strand of CAZPCF010000262.1, from coordinate 1,894 downwards.
AGATATATCGGCTTTTGTGATGGCGGAGTCCGGACGACGAGGAGAAGCCCGCGCCCGTAGAAACCTTTGGCCTCAAGCGCTGCCTTGACCGCGGCGGAGCCGACCGATGTTGTGTAGATCGAATTATTGTCAAACCTTGTCACCGCAATACCTTCGTTCGCATTCCCGATAGCAAGGTCGCTATCACGTTCCTTGATACCCTTAAACGCCTCTTCATTCTTCGGAAGGAATGTTATAGAGAAGATGTTTCCGTTGCCCGGGTTCTTCATGAGCTTCTGGATATCTTCTAATGAAAGCTCACCGGCGCGCAGGACCTGTAGCGGATTTTTCGGGTCGAGGGTGTCGGTGAACCATTGACCGTCCTCGAGTTCTTTGTAAAGGTACGAGTAGTACTGTGGATCTTGAAAGATCTGGTTCCTGAATGCGATCGGACGGGCATCATCCGAGATATCCCCTATTATGCTCAACACCCTGCGAATGGCCCGGGTGACGTTCTCGCGGGCCGGTACGTAAGAATGATCGAGTTCCAGGGCCGCGAAGAAACTTGCCAGCGCGGCCCGATGGTCGCCTTTATAATGGGCGACAATCCCGAGCGAATTGTACGCGCGCACGCGCTTGACCATGGTCGAGTTAGTGTCATCTCTGACTCTCCTGAGCGCAAAGACCGCTTCATTAATATAACCCGCGCACAACGGGTCGGAAAGGATGTTTTTCATGACGAACTCGGTACTGGTCTCCGAAATACTATCTGTGCTGTCCAGAAATCCGCGGAGGACTACATTCATACTAGCTTGCGTTACTTTGTCCGAAGGATCGAGCTGTAAGGACAGTACCAGGTTAGTGAGCGCTGTTTTGTAGTCTTTGACTTTAAGGCGTACTGACGCTCCGGCGATCGCGTTATATGCGAGCTTTATCTCGGTCTTTGGCGTCGCAGGATCGGAGCTCACTTTTGTAAAAGCTTTAATGACCCCCTCGTAATCCTTTGTCTTATATGCCCTTAACCCGTCATCCTTGTTCTTCTGCCACGCAGAGAGAGATACGGCAGAAACCACAACTGCCGGATTTGACGCAACCGCCGCGGTGGGCTGATTATTGGTGCCACCGGCTCCTGTAGAAACGGTCGCGACAAAAGCGCTCAGGATCATCCCGGCAATAGCTCCGATACCGGGCGTCATGCCTTTACCGGGGATCCTGATTCCTTTGCCGGGGGGCGCAGGTGTTTTTACTTCACCGGCAATCCAGCCTTCGATCCCGGAGATAAACTTCTCCGCATCCGCTTTACTAAGCGACCATTCCACGTTATCCTTATTAAACGGTTCGGGCTTTAACCCGAATCTTTCGAACGCCTTATAGAAATTCTGGACTTCCGGCACGTTATCCGAATTAAGTTTAAATGCGGTATCCGATTTTGAACCGCTAATGCCGATCTCGGCCGCCGCCTGCATGAGCCTGGCGCCGGCCATACGGCCCACTCTTTCGCTTTCCGCGCCATGGCGATAAAACCTATCAGCCATTAGACGGGTGATGAGAATTGTTTTAAATTTTCCTTCACCCATAATTGGGCCGTACTCAAAGCCCGCTATGATCTTGTTATAGGTAGATATAATTACTTTTCCCGCGGCAATACCGCCAGGCCTTGGCCTTTGCATCGAGACTACGGGTATCTTCTCTCCGGTGTTTGCGTCTATAACGAAGATTCCATCCCGCATTATATGGAAACCGATATCATACAACTTTCTCGGTGAAAAATCATCGCCGGGCCGGCCCAGGTTCAGATTCTCCGCCACCGAATCGGTATTCTCCGCCTTCGCCCTCGCAACCCCGCCGCTCTTTTTTCCTTTTTTCTGCCACTCGGCATATAATCGCAAGATCCTCTCCTGCGTCACCGAGTTCT
>CAZPCF010000261.1:0-2731 GCA_964585045.1 uncultured bacterium | reverse complement strand
TGATCCACATAGGGAAGGTGGGGCCTGCGGTCCTGAGTGCCCAAATCTATCCGCTCGCTAAATACGGAGCCCTGGCCGTTTCGATCGCCGGGATCTTTGCGGTGGGGCAGTTAAGCACCCGGATGTTCGGCGTGTCTCAGGCGGCTGTCCCTTCCGGAGAACGCTCCGTACAAAAACTTTTTACGAAGACAGTCATGCTGTGCGCTGCGGCTGAGTTGCCGCTCCTTTTGGGCATGATCCTTGTTTTCCTGGGCAGGCAGCCTTACGACTTTATCCCATTCGCGGTCGTTTCGCTTACGGGATTCGCGTTCGCATTCCCCAAAAAGCAACAGTGGGTAAGCTGGCTCGGCGCGGATTTCTAAAGACAAGTGACTGTCACCTTCAGGTGGAGATAAGGCCTTCGAAGAGTTCCTCGGGAGTGAAGCGGCGGATATCAAGGACCGCCTGAAAAACCGGCATGTATTCCTGCAGTTGAAGCCCCGTCTCTGCGACCTGGGCGAGGTCGACCTGGCGTTCTTTCTGGTAGCTTTCCAGGAAAATATTGCGTACCTCCTGCCGGACCGCGCCTGAAAGCCGCACCGCGATGAAGCACAGAAAAAATCCGATGTCCCACACCCGTTTATCCTGACGGCCGCAGAACTCCAGGTCCGTAAAATAGACCTTCTGTTCCACCGGCACCCAAATGCAGTTAACAGGCTGGGTGTCGATCAGTGAAAACCCCGCCCGGTGGATCCTCGCCAAGCCGATCGCGGATTGCCGGATCACGGCTTCGTCTCCAGGACCCAGCGCCTGGCGTTCACCGATCCGCTCCAGGATCGAATCCACGGTCTCGCCGACAATATGCTCGGTCACCATGACCTTTTCGACCGCGTCATAAGCGATGAGACGCGGAACCGGGACACCGAGCTCGGTGAGTTGAACCCGGCTGACCATATCGACCGTGAATCGCTCTTGGGTCTTGCCGCCGTAAATAGCGGGAAAGGGGCTGACAAAGGAGAGGTGTTTGGCCCAAAAACTTCCGGCCTCGAGGAAGATCTTCACAAAATAGCGGACCTCTTCCCCCGTGAACTTATGGCCCGCCTGCAATTCAGGGCGAGGCTCGCCTGTCTTCGCAAGACGGCAGTGCCAGATCTGATTGGAGTTGCTGATGCCTCCGGAGACGGATTCCACGGTCAGGGATTCAGGGTCCACACCGTCAAAGGCAAGCGCGTGGAGCCTCAGGAAATCCCGGCAGGTCGCGATCTTGCGCCAATGGGTGACCCTGAAGAGGCTCATGATGAGGGAGCTGACAAGCCAGGGGAATAGGAGCACGGTGCCCGCAAAGATCTTGAACACGATGCGAGGGCGGGTCCTGAGCACATGTCCCGCGAATTTCGCGCGGAATGCGGCGAACCTTTGGCGCAGTTTTTCCCGGCGTGTGGTCATGCGAGCGTTCCTTTGTCAGGTGACAGTCACCCAAAAGGTGACTGTCACTTGTAAACTTGTAAAGAATGAAGGCATTATAGCCACATCCCTTTTCTTTACAACCGGGAACCTCAGTTCAGCTTCAAAATAAAATTTGACAAACGGTTCGCCGTAGGGCATATTGCCCCTGTAGTAAGCAAGAGGTAGAACATGATGTGTACCGCAAGGTCGTATGTTTGCCTTGCGGTTTTTTGTTTTTACCCTGTTTCAAACTCCCCGGATGGGGACAACAAAGCGGGCTAGTTCCAACTGCACCAGGTTGATTTTTGCACCGTCGGGAAGGTTGAGCTTGTCATGCGTTACTATACTGCGTTCCATAATTTTTATGGGTTCGCAGTATTGTACCGTTTACCCTTAAAAATTAGGGGAGAAACGGTACTATAATTCAAGTGAAAGGAGCAATATCAACCATGGTACAAGGTAAAGTGAAGTGGTTTAACAACTCAAAGGGCTATGGATTCATCTCCCGTGAGGGTGGCGCTGATGTCTTCGTGCATCACACCGCAATCCAGGGTGAGGGATACAAGTCTTTGGAAGAAGGCCAAGCGGTCGAATTTGAAGTGACCCGCGGTCCCAAGGGCGAACAAGCCTCCAACGTTGTGAAGATCTAAGAGCCACAACCGGAACTACAAAAAACCCCGCTGGCTTCGGCCAGCGGGGTTTTTTTATGTGCGTAAAGGGAACAGGCTGAATTTTTTACAAAAAAAGGTGACAGTCACCTTCTGCAAAAAAAGGTGACTGTCACCTTCTGGGGGACAGGCAGAAAAAAAGTCCCCTTTTTTACTTTTTTAAAGTCACGTCTTCACTCAGGCGTCCCCACGGGAAAGCGGTGAACGGGGTATCTTCGGTTGAAAGTTCGATGACAAGACGCATGTTGTCCGTGAAGTAGGAGTCGTTCGTGAGGTTCTTGTTTTTATGCCCCGGGGCTTCGAGGCCCTTATTTTCGATAAAGCCGTATTTTGAAACCTTTTCCAGTTCGAGCAGGCCCGCCAGGAGATAATCCCGTGAATCGTCCAGGTTCGGATCGATCTTGTGCGTGGTCATGTACCATGTCTTTAAGGTGCATTTGACTCCGATATCGCGGCTGATGGCCCCCATCCAGACAGGTTTTCCATTGTAGCGCATGGGGGTGTACCAGAGACGAAAATGCAGGCGTTGGTTGATGTTGTCCCGCGTTTTCTGGAACGCGATGTCCTGCGGATGACCTCGATAGTAAAGCGGGCTGATCGGAGAGTAGCGGTCATTTTCTCCGGTGAAGAATGCCTTG
>CAZPCF010000260.1:1350-2734 GCA_964585045.1 uncultured bacterium | reverse complement strand
TGTTATTTCAGAAGGGTTGAAATGAAACGGCTCAGGGGGACCATTTCGATGAAAGAACGGTTACAGACGATCCGGACCGCCATGGCCCCGACCGCATTACCGATAAAACCGATCAGATCGGCCGGATAGCCCTTGGCGGCACAGGGCGCGGTGACGGCAAAAAAAGCGTCACCCGCCCCAACGCGGTCCACGATCTCACTGGAAAAGATCGGAGTTGCGGAATATCCCTCGTTGGCTTTATGCGCGACAGAACCCAGGTGTCCCCTTGTGATCATAACCAGCTTGGTCTTAAGGAGCTTGCTGACCCGCTCGATCAGGGGCTCCACGGGCCCAACCCGGTCGTGCATCGCCAAACGGATCTCAGGCTCATCGATGCAGATATAATCCACATGCCGGTACTTTGTGACCAGATTAAACCCGATGTTCGCGCTATTGGTTTGCGTGTTGACCGCCAAAAATCTCGCCTTTTTTCCAAGCAACTTGATCGTTTCAGGGCTGAGAAAACCATGCCCGTAATCCGCCACGAGGACCACGTCATAGTTGGGCAGGATCTTGATCAGATGAGCGCGCAATGCCGCGTCCGTTTTAGGCGGTAAAAGAGAATCCTCGAGAAAACTGACCTGGAACATTTTCGACAAAAAAACCGGCTCGACAAAACGCCGCTTGATGATCGTGGGACAATTTTCCCGGAAGAAGAAATGGGGTTTCACATTCGGCTTCAAGTGTTTGCGGATAAAATCTTCGTAGGAGTTTTCGCGGCCCAGGCATGTGACCAGATCCACACTCCCGCAAAAAGAAGCCACATGGTTCGCGCAGGCCAGCACCCCCCCGGCAAAGGACTCGGAACTCAGATATTTGGTGGTCACGATCGTCTCTTTGGGAGATTTGCCCATAGCTTTGCAGTAGTGGTATTCGTCGATGATCGCATCTCCCACCACCAGCACTTTCATCCCCTGGAGATCCTTCAGGCAACGGATCACATCCTCTTCGGTATAACGCTTCTTGAATTGCTGCAAAAAAAGCCGGGTTTCCTCAGAAAACACGCTGAAGTAAGTGTTGAGGATATTGCTTGAGCTGAACTTTACCTCGTCCGTAAAAACCATTTTCCCCCCGACGCCTTCGATCGCAGCACGCTCCAAAGCAATATTACCCGTAAGGTCCGCTTCGTCGGCGGCGTACTCGATCCCCTTCACATAATAATCCGGCTTCAACTTGCGGATCGTCTCGATCGCGGTGGGCCAATCATTGATGGCCACATAATCCACGCACTCCACCGCCGCTACCGACTCGGCCCTCAACCGCTGATTGAACACGGGGCGCCCCGGGCCTTTCCCGACATATTCATTTTTTGTGATCGTGACCACAAGACAATCGCCTTTCTTAC
>CAZPCF010000260.1:0-1340 GCA_964585045.1 uncultured bacterium | reverse complement strand
ATAAAAATGATGAATGTGACCGGGATGCATCAGATCGAAAACGCCGTGGCAATGAACGACCTTCCTGCCGGTTTTTTGGACCTTCGCAATGGCTTTTTCAAGTTCATTGAGAGACTTGATCTTTTTGGCAAAATGATCCACTTTTTGATTCAGAGTATCTTTAAGCTTGGTTTTGGCGCTCATGTTCTAACCTTTCAAATAAGTAAACCAGGTTTTCGTCGCTTCACGTATTGAGTCCGGAGTCCAGACCGGCGCCTGTTCAAAATCCTTGATGTTCTTTTTGAGCTGGTCAACGCCCTCTTCGATCCCAATAGCCGGCTTCCATTCCAGGATCTGTCGTGCTTTTGTAATATCGGCATGTGTGATATCGGGTTCCCCCGGCCTCTTGGGAACAAAAACAACTTCCCCGCCAAGGATCTCCGTAATGCGATTGACGCTCACCGGAGCGCCGGAACCGATATTGATGGCGATCCCCGTAGCATTTGAATTCGCGGCTCTCCAAAACGCGCGGGCAACATCGGTCACAAAAACGAAGTCGCGAGTCTGCGTCCCGTCACCTACAACGGTGAAGGGTTTTTTGTGGAGCATCTGTGCCAAAAAAACACCGAATACCGCTCCGTAAGTCCCGGAAGTCCGGGCGCGCGGCCCGTAGACATTGAAAAGCCGCAGAGCGACGGCCGGCAACCGGTAGACCTTGTTCCAATGCATCACGCACTGCTCCCCAAGATTTTTAGTCAACGCGTAGGGATATTCGGGCTGGATCGGCGCGGCTTCCGTCGTCGGATACTCCTTGGCGATCCCGTAACAGGAAGAAGAAGCGGCATAAACAAAACGTTTAACGCCGGCCTTACGACTCGCTTCCAAAACAGCCACCGTCCCGCTCACATTGGACTCATAGTACGCCATGGGCTTCTCGATGGAGGGGACAATGTCCGCAAGAGCCGCAAGGTGGAAAACATGGTCTATCTCCTGGAAAAACGGCTGAATGGCTTCAAAAGAACAAATATCTACTTCATGGACGGTCAGATCTTTGGAATGATCCAAATGCTTCAGGTTCTGACGCCTCCCCGTGGAGAAATTGTCCAATACGGCGACGCGGTACCCCTTTTTAAGCAAAAGTTCGACGAGGTGGCTTCCGATAAAACCAGCGCCACCGGTAACGACCGCAGTCAGCATTAGTTGTTGTCCTTTTAAATCATCGAGTTGAGGAAAAGCCTATGAAACTACCCAAGCAGCGAAAAGCTATCTAACTCTAGCAAAATAAGCAAGTTCCGACTTTCCTGCCGGCATAGGTTTGCGATTGAAGGATTATAAAGCAAGGCTCCCCCCATTGCAAGTTT
>CAZPCF010000259.1:0-2784 GCA_964585045.1 uncultured bacterium | reverse complement strand
GCCGCCAACTCCAATAACCTTAATTTTTGCCTTAAACAAAGCTTCTGCTGAAAATCCTTCTTTCGGGGTTGTAGCAACCTGTTTTCTTACCTTATGAATTACTATTTTCTTAGGCTTCTTTACAGCAGCGATTTTTTGGGGTTTCCTCTTTACCACAATTTTTCGCACTAATCGTCGAACAGGTTTTCTGCTAAATTTCTTGATTCTCTTCTTGGACTTCCGGACGAATTTTTTCTTCGCAATCTTTTTGGTTATTTTTTTAATCTGTTTCTTTGCTTTTATTTTTCTTCCGACAATAACTTTTTTCTTTAAAACTCTCCTAGATTTTTTAACTATTCTTTTATTTTTTACTTTAGCTGTTTTCTTGACTTTTTTGATTTTCGCTTTTTTAGCTAAAATTTTCCTGCGTTTTGCAGGATTTTTTACGCGAACATTCTTTTTTACTAGCTTTCTAGATTTTTTCACCGGCTTTGCTCTCCCCTTTTTAAGCTTTGGCATTATTTTTAGTATACTTCATCTTAAACGCTTATAAAATAAAATCAAGCCTTATGGTAAGCTTTTACTAAAATTTAAAAGAATGCGGCGACGTCTCTCGGAGACGTCGCCGCGAATGATCTGTGGCGAATCGGGCTAGGCAGTTAGCCTTGCCCAGTTTTCGCCTTTCGGCGGAAGCGCGATAGATCCCTGTCTACAGAGCGGGCACTCCGAGGGATCCCACGCGTCTACCTGCTTCTCGATGAACGGCACGATGGTGCGCCCATCCGGTAACGCGCGGATGAGTTCTCGAGGCCGGTGGACAAGCACGCCCACGAGCGGGGAGAAGACCACTGAATGGGGGTTGCCAACGATGATCGCTTGCTTGCTTGCGTCACCACTGGCCCATGTCGTCACCAGCTCCTCGATCTGCTGAAGCACTGCCCCCTCCGGAATCGCATCATCTGCTTTGAAGAGCATGCGCTTGCCGGCAGGGTCAAACGAGTCCTTTTCCAGGACATAGGTCTTGACCCCCAACAGCCGGCCGACATCGCCGCTCAGCAGGATCGAGGACTGTGGCGATCCGAACACGCCGTCAACCCGGCCAAGTCCGGCCTTCACCAGCTCCTCAATCATGCAGGCAGCCAGGATCTCCCGCAAATTGCCGTGCGCCAGCACGCCTTTGCAGAGAAAAAACCCTGTGCTGCACTTGCCCGAGTGCAGCTTGGCGTGGGGCTTAGCAGGATCACCATTGTGAACCCAGCCAGCCCGAAGGAACCGGAACCACTCCAGAACTTCTTCTGGGGATGGCAAGGGGTTTCGCACACCGATGTCGAGCAGACGAAGAGCCATCACGTCCCCCAGTGTGATCGCCTTCTGCATGACTCGTCTCCTTTCTGCCGGATTTACCCGGCCTTAGTCAGGCTTCACAACGCTCCATTGATGGTGTCACGGAGCTTTTGGGTCTCCGCCGCAGCGGCTTCTGCGAAATCGTCTCGGGTGCTGGCGAAATCGATCGCTGAGGAAGAGCTGATCGCCATGGAACCGGGCCCCACATAGCCGGCGCGCACTGTTTCAGCCACGAATCCTTTCTGCGCACCGATTCCGGGGACCAGGAACCACAGCTTGTCGCCGACGATCTCACGACAACGGACCAGATGCTGGGAGTAGATAGTGCCCGATCCCCTCGGATTCTCGTAGGCAGCGGCCATGACAAGGCCGGCGTCCTCGACGACGCCGAGCTCTTGCGCCCATTCGAGGGTCCACTGAGCAATGCACTCCCAGTAACACCTCGTGACGCCATCGGGCCCGATAACCCGAACATCCTGCACCTGCCGAGCGCTCTTGTTGGTCGTGTAGCACAACCCAACAAGAGCCCTGCCAAGATGGTCTCCGTCCACCAACCCCGCCATACAGTCCTTGCCCATGTAGGGCGAGAAGTTGGCACCATCAGCGTGCTGACGATCGAAGTGAGCAACGCGATAACGACCCTGAGTGCGATCGATATCACCGCGCTTTACATCGTCGAGAACCGGGACGTCCGGAACCATCCTGTGGATGGCCTCCACCATCCGTCCGAGTTCTTCATAACCGCCGGGAATTGCCTCCCAATGCGCGCTCTGAGGCTTGAACATCGAAGCGAAGGGAGCCGTTGCAACCGCAATCCTACACATCCACTCCCCGATGTCACCAGCCAAAGAGCCCGTGAGACCTCTCATACATTCCGGTAGCTTTTCCGGAAGCGGATCGAGCCCCACAGAAACCAGGGTTCGTGCATTGCGCTGCCTTTTGGCGAGCGTCGCCCTGAATCCCAACATGGCCTTTCTCCTTTCTAAGAGTTTTGGCCACCTTTTGGACAGACGAGAGTGCGGGGTCTCCCATAGGGAGACAACTCCTTGACTCTTGGACAATCTGCCTTGCTGGAATTTGATAGGCGCCTTCCTGCTTTACAAGCCAGGGTACGTGGGGTCCCACACTGTGGGACAACGATTCCACGGCGTACGGCACTTGTCCCCTCCCAACAATCCATATTGTCAAAGACCTCGTCAGCCAGAGTCCCCAACGGGGAGCAAAACTGGCATTGAGTTAAGACTAGCACAATAAAAGGTGGTGTCAAACAAATAACCCCCCTGTCGTGAAAATTCCGCGGTCGCGGAATTTTCACGACAGGGGGGTTTGGTGCCAAATTCTATTTTTTCTTTTTCAATCCGGGGATTTTCATAGCAACATAAGTCCCCACTGCAATCCCGCATGAGTAAACAACTATTGCAACCATACTTCTTTCTGAATCTATATCTCTTAAAATATTAT
>CAZPCF010000258.1:0-2785 GCA_964585045.1 uncultured bacterium | reverse complement strand
ACGCTCTTGCGACAGTTTTCCATTGGACCCTCGATCCCGCCTGCCTGCCGGCAGGTCCGGACTTGAATTGACGTAACTCGCTGGAACAAAAGAGGTTATTATTATATGGATAACCCTTGGCTTGTCAACGCGGCTGAAAACAGCTTAACCTTATTCCTTTTCTGCCTTACGGGAGTCAAGACCGCCCTGATTTTATCTTCTCTAAAGCTGAAATTGATAAGTATGGGGACGGTCCTTGTCCAAAATTTTATTTCTTGAATGGTTGACGAGAACCGCCCCAATTTCCACTTTGTGAAAATTGATAGGTATTGGGACGGTTTAAAAACATGCTTTTAAAAAATCACGGGCTTTCCAGGGGGATCCGGTCAGGCGGCAAGACGAAGATTTTTTTTCTTGGAAACCTTAGGTGCCGTGTTCGCCAAGGAAGCCGCCACCGCTGAGGGAGACATTCTGGCTTTTTCGGAGGCAGATGGTTGGGCGATGGAAGTTGTTTTATTGTCAGGAGTTACGGAAGTCCCCGAAGATGCCGAAGGAGGATTTGAGAGATTTTTCTTCGTGATGAGCTCGTAGACAATCTCACCGGGTTTCACGAACCCAAGCTCTTCCCGGATCACTTTTTCGAGATAGGCCACATCGGTTTGCAAAAGATGGCGTTCGTCCGCAAGCACCTTGATCTGCGCGTCAATCTCCTGGATCTTTTGGCTAAGACGATCTTCCTCTGACTTCAGTTCCCGGTAACGCGTGATCGATGGCAGATAGATCCAACACAGGATCAAAATGACCGCTAACGCGATCGCCAGAGCGACAAAGAACTTCTTCAGCATCGAGTAGAGCCGAGCTTCGGACCCGCGTACACCGCCCTTGACCCCAAGGCCTCTTCGATCCTAAGTAAGCGGTTGTATTTGCAAATTCGGTCCGTGCGTGAGGTCGAGCCCGTTTTGATCTGGCCGGTGCTCAAGGCGACTGCGAGGTCCGCGATCGTCGTATCCTCGGTCTCACCGCTCCGGTGGCTCATGACCGCCGTGTAATTGTTCTTTTGAGCCATGCGAACCGCCTCGATGGTCTCAGTCAGAGTACCGATCTGATTGACCTTGATCAGAATGGAGTTTGCGCTCCCTTCCTGAATGCCGCGCTCGAGACGCTTTGTGTTCGTCACAAAAAGGTCGTCCCCCACGATCTGGATCTTTTTGCCGAGCCTTTCATTGAGTTTCTTCCAACCGTCCCAATCATCCTCCGCGAGACCATCTTCAATGGAAAAGATCGGATATTTTTCGCAAAGCGCAGCATAGAACTCTATCATTTCTTCGGCCGTCTTCACGGGCTGCTCTTCCGCGCAAAGGACATACTTGCCGGGATTCGGGTTACCACCGAACTTGTCCTTGCCATAAAAACTGGAGCTTGCGGGATCGAGCGCGATCTTCACGTCTTTGCCGGCCTGATACCCGGCCTTGGCGATCGCTTCCATGATCACTTCCAAAGCCTCATGGTTGGAAGTGAGGTTCGGCGCAAATCCACCCTCATCACCCACCGCTGTGGAAAGTTTCTTGTCGTGCAGGATCTTTTTAAGATGATGAAAGACCTCGGCCCCTATGCGAAGCGCATCCTTGAAGGCCTCGGCGCCAAAGGGCATGATCATGAATTCCTGAAGGTCGACGTTGTTGTCCGCGTGCACGCCCCCATTGATGATATTCATCATAGGAACCGGAAGAAGGTTCGCAGATTCGCCGCCGAGATACTGAAAGAGTGGAATGCCACGAGAATTTGCGACCGCACGTGCGCAGGCAAGTGAAATGCCCAGAATAGCATTCGCACCAAGACGGGATTTGTTCGGTGTCCCATCCAGAACGATCATGAACCGGTCGATCTCCTCCTGCTTGGCGGCATCTTTACCCTTTAGCGCCTTTTGGAGTTCGCCATTCACGTTTTCTACAGCCTTGAGCACGCCTTTACCGAGATAACGGGTCCTATCCCCATCACGGAGCTCCACGGCTTCATGTTCGCCCGTCGACGCGCCGCTTGGCACTGCCGCACGGCCGACAATGCCGTCCCGAAGTTTCACATCCACTTCCACGGTCGGATTTCCGCGAGAATCCAGGATCTCACGTGCTCTGATTTGGTCGATAATGGCTCGGGTCATTTTTAAACTCCCTGCCCGCCGGCAGGCAGGCTTTGTAATGGTTAAAGAGGACTATCACCTGTAATCAAGAGAGAGAACAGGGAAAAATCCGATAGATCAGGCCGTGATTATAGCAAATCCTCGGGGGGTGTCCATCCTTGTCTGCCCCAATTCTCTACTTAAGAATTAAAGGGTTCATTGGGACTGCCCTGATTATCCGTATATTTTAAATAAATGGGAATCAGGACTGGCATTTGGTTCTCAACTGGTGACATACTGATTTTTGTTCAAAATTAATGGTAATCAGTATAGTCCCAACCACCCTTAAGTTCTTTATAGGGTTGGGACAAGGATGGCCCCAATTTCATCTGCGATGAAATTGAAAAGAATTGAGACGGCAGTGTCCTTGCGGACAAGATGACGATCACCAGACTAGGGCTTGGCCTTCCCCGCCACAACAAGAGCAAGGGCTTGGGGGTAGATCTCGTATTCAAGGCTGTGGATGCGGGCTTCAAGGGTTTCGAGCGTGTCATTTGGAAGTACGGGGACCTTGCGCTGCAAAATGACTGGTCCGGTGTCCACCCCGGTGTCGACAAAATGAACCGTCACCCCGGTTTCTTTGACCTTCTCGTCCCACGCATCTTTGATCGCGTGAGCGCCCGGGAATGC
>CAZPCF010000257.1:0-2799 GCA_964585045.1 uncultured bacterium | reverse complement strand
TTTTGTGAATCCTAGCGGGCTTCCGGCCTCTGGGCAGTACTCGACTGCGTATGATCTCGCGCGTCTCATGATGGCGGCTTCAAAATACCCGTTCGTCGTGAACACTCTGAAGGTACGAAGTGCGGTCATTTATAGTCGCGATGGACGGAAGTTCTTTTTGAATAATTGTAATAAAATGCTTTGGCGCACGCCGGGGGTGATAGGGAAGACGGGATGGACGCGAGCCGCGCGTCACTGTTTCGCGGGACGTGTCCAAGCAAAGGGGCAAGTGATCTTTGTGGGGCTCATGGGAAGTCAAAAGCGGCAGTATCTATGGTCCGATCTCCGGCGTATTGCCGCGCTTCCTTCCGGAAAGGTGCCCAAGCCTATCGTTTCGGCCCCCCCCATGCCCTCAAAGAAGGAAACGATCAGGGTCCAAAAGGCGCTTGGTCGCGCAGGTTACTTCAAAGGGAATCCCACCGGGTTTTATGGCAAGCGGACGCGGGCGGCGGTCCGGAGCTTTCAAAAAGCGAAAGGCCTCACGGTCGATGGAATAGTGGGAACGAACACTTGGAAAAAGCTTAAGGCCTATCTATGAGAAAAATTTTTTCGTATTTATTGTTGTGCTCGATGGTTTTTCAAACAGGCTGTTCTCAGGATCTTTTGCAAAAGACTCCGAAAGAGCCGGGATCGGTCCAAACGTCCGACGTGGTATCTTTCCCAAAAACGCCTCCTCTCCCTGATGTCCCCAAGGTTGTTACGGTCGCCGATTTTGAGGCGGTAGGCGAGAAGATCATGAACAATCTTGGCGGTGAGAGCGGCGATTGGAACATGAATCTTGCGGATATCAATAATTCCTACACCGATCCGCGTGTGGTATCGATGGCGGGGAAGGACGGTGTAACGACCAGGGTCCTCAGCCTTGCCTATAGCGTGGATTCCGACCTTCCGGCCCAAAACGGATTTTGGACCAAGCTGGCGGGCTTTGACGCGAGCTCCTACGATCATCTTGAGTTTGAGATCAAGGGGGATGCTCGGGCGGGGTTTACCGAGCGTTTCCGTCTTGAAGTGAAGAAATGCGTGGATCCCGAGTGTGTGGAAAAGGTGAGCGGGGTCGCGAAGATTCCCGTGACGGGGGAATGGCAGACGGTGAGCATTCCACTGAATGCCATGACGGGCCTCATTGATTTTTCGAATCCCGAGGCGTGGAAGACACCCCGCATGAGCTATAAACCTTTGGACGAGTTCGTGATCATCTTTAATGGCGGCTATGTCACGAAAAAATCCGGCAAGATCTATATCGATAATATCCGCTTTGTGCGGACGGGAGTGCCCGGTCCGAGCGCCGTGGATTTTCCGCCGAGGAAGATCGAAAAAACCTCCGTGCGCCTGGAACATCTCGAGTTCGAGAAATTCCTTGTGAGCCGTCTTCGCGGATTTCCTAAGGCTCTCAGCGTTAAAAAGGAATTTTCAAAGGACGATAAGGAATTCCTGAAAGAAGTCGGCAAAGATACCTGGGAGTTCTTTGATAAAATCCTGGATTCAGAGCATGCCCTGCCGCTGGATACCGTTTTATTGGGAGAAGAAAAGCCTCTCGATGCTGCCACTTGGGTGGGGGATTACACGAGCGTCACAAATATCGGCGTCTATCTTATGGCGGTTGTGAGCGCATATGATCTTGGTTTTATTACCCGCGAGGATGCTGTCGCGCGCATTCAAAAGACGCTGGCGACGGTTGAGAAGCTGGAGTATCACGCGAGCGGATTTCCCTATAATTACTATGATACGACGACGCTCGAGCGGACGAGTTATTTCGTATCGTTCGTGGATAGCGGATGGCTGATGCTCGGACTCTATGTCGCGAAGAACGCTTTTCCCGAAGAGCTTGCCGGGCAGGCGACCCGGCTTTTGAAACGGGGAAACTTCAATTTCTTTTACGATCCTCTCGAAAAGCAGATGTTCCATGGTTTTTACGATAATCTGAACGTGTATTCGGATTATCACTACGGTATTTTTTATGCCGAACCCCGTGCGGCAAGTTATATTTCCATCGCCCGGGGGGAGGTGCCGGAAGCCCATTGGTTCGAGGGGTTGGTCCGGACATTTCCGGCATCCTACACATGGCAGTCGCAGCGCCCCAAAGATCGCGCGGAAAAAAGACTGGAAGGCTGCAAATATGTTGGGGGGCATTACGAGTGGAAGGGGCTTCAGTATGTTCCGAGCTGGGGCGGTTCCGCTTTCGAAGGCCTGATGCCACCGATCATTTTGAAGGAAAAGGAACTTGCACCCGAAGGGCTTGGAGCGAACAATGCCGCGCATGTTCAAGGCCAGATCCGCTATGCCCTGGAAGAATTAAAGATGCCGGTTTGGGGCATGAGTCCCTGTTCAGTGCCTGAAGGCGGTTATTCGGAATACGGTGCGAGGCCGTTTGGGGTGAAGGGTTATAAATCCGGTGTCGTGACACCGCACGCGAGCGCCTTGGCTTTGGAATATGCACCGGAGCAAGTGGTCGCTAATCTTCGGAAATTGATCGATCTTTACGATATCTACGGCGAGTATGGATTTTATGATGCTGTGACCGTGGCGACCGGGAAGATCGTGCGAAAATATTTAGCACTTGATCAAGGCATGATCTTGCTGGCGATCAATAATTATTTGAATCATGGCGCTCTCCGCGAGCGGTTCCATGCCGATCCTGATGTAAAAAAGGGCGAGAAGCTTTTAACCGCTGAAAAATTCTTTGGAGCGGCAGCCCAAGAGACTTCCCAAAGTTCAAAGCCATGATCTTTAAAGAAGACCCTTCCGGCATTTACCGTTTCG
>CAZPCF010000256.1:0-2820 GCA_964585045.1 uncultured bacterium | reverse complement strand
GGTTTGACGATGAGCGCGGTCCTTATCCATGACAAAAATATCATTGATGTGAGGATTATTCTCCACCACCTCACGCGTGCGGGACCCCAAAAGCAGATCGACGGTCTCGACGGTCGGAACGAGACGCAATGCACGCATGACGGGCGTCACAAAAAGAAGGTCCCCGATCCCATACGGATGAACAATGAGTACGCGGCGAAGGGTTCTCATTTATCCTCCCGCAAAGACCCGGTTTTTGCAGGGTGGCCGTGGACCAGGTCTCGGAGAAGATCGCGGACTGCCGCATGCACCTCTTCCACCGCGATCTCATCAATATAGGTGAACTTCCGCTCGGCTTCAGGAGTATGGGAAACATCCTTTGCAACCACGCGCGAATGCTTCCCCAGAGGCTGCCAGCGTTTAGGCCCAAGACCCGATTCATACCTTCCGAAAATGGAAACCACCGGCGTGCCAACCGCCGCCGCGATATGAACAGGTCCGGAATCATTGGAGACAAGCAAAGTCGATCTCTTCAAAAGGGCCCCCAGCATTCCCAGCGAAAGCTTTCCGCTAAGATCAAAAACCTTGGCCTGGGTATTCTGTCTCAGTTTTTCAATAAGATGCCGGTCTTGGGAGGTCCCAATCGCAAGAAAAACGCTGGAACGATCTTTTTGGATCCGGGTCACGAGTTCGGCGAAGCGTTCCGCCGGCCACATTTTTGTAACATCGCTCGCCGAAGGATTCAGAACGATCCATGACCGGTCACACGGAATCTTATGGAACAGACGCAAACTTTCGAGAGAACGGACGGATCGGTCTGTGACGGGAAAAAAAGTTGCGATCTCTTCGAGAGGAGTCACACCGAGGGGATCTAAAAGTTCAAAAAGATATTCCGCTTCCTGTTTTTTCCCCTCTTTTTTATTGTAAGGACGAACATGCGAGAGCGCCCAAGGCGCACGGCGCTCATAGCCTATGCGCAGGGGGATCCCCGCGAGCCACGCGGCAAGATGCATCCTGTTCGTGCCGTGGCCATGAACCACCGCATCAAATCTTTTACTCCGGAGTTTTTGACTAAAACGAAATTGTCCCCAAAGACCGCGCTCGCTCCCTTTTTTGTCGTAAAGGATCACTTCATCAAGATAAGGATTATCTTGAACGATTTCGCGATGCTCGAGGAACACGACCGTCGCGATCCAGGCTTTCGGGAATTTTTCGCGTAAGGCCTTAAAAAGCGGCGTGGTGAGGACCAGGTCCCCGATGCGATCCGTACGCGTGATGAGAATGCGCGGGGCGTCAGGTAATTTGAGCGGCATTCAGAAGCTCCAGAGAAAGTTTGACCACTTTTTCCGGTTTAAGTCCATGAAAACAGCTCCGCTCAGCGCGGGGTAATTTATCGGATCCGCAGGAACAGGTTCGGGCCTCTTCCCGTGCGACGCGGAATTTCGGACCTTCATGCCCGTATTTTTCATGGTCTGTCGGGCCGAAGATCCCGACGGTCGGCGTGCCCAATTCGAACCCAAGATGCATGATCGCGCTGTCGTTCGCGACTACAAGCGAAGCATTCGCGATAAGTGACGCGGTTTCAGGCAAAACAAGATCACCGCAAAGAACTCCGACGGTCCCGGGAAGTTCTGCCAAAATACTATCAGCCACGGGCCTTTCATTGAGCGTCCCTATCATAAGGATCTTCTTGCCGGTCTTCTCATGGAGCGCCTGAATTACTTCCTTAAAATATCGGACCGGCCATCGTTTTCTCTCGCTGGCCGCTCCGGCCGCCACGAGGATCCATCCGTTCTTTTCCGGGATCCCGGCAACTTCCAAGGCACGCATCGCAAACATCTCATCCGCTTTGTTAAAAAAGTGAAAAAGAGAAGGTGCGGGAATATCGGATTCCACCGTCGCGAGCATTTCGAGATGGCGTTCTCGCATGTTGACCTTGGTGAATTTCCTGAAAAGAGGGGTGCGCTTCTTGCAGGAGACCAGGAACGGGATCGCGGTATTACGCAGATCCACGACACGGTCATATTTCACTTTACGGAGTTCTGCAATAAATTTCAGTTTTTGCCAAAGGGAAGCTTTCTTATCGAAGATCACGATCTTGTGAATATCAGGGCTTCTCTGTAGAACACTTCGCGCGCGCGGTCCCACCACCGTCGTAATCCTCGCCTCGGGGTATTTCTGGACAAGCGCCATGATCACCGGCGTTGTCATGATCACATCCCCGAAATTGCTTAACGTCACGACAAGAATATTCATACTTTTCTCAGAATCCTCTCGATCGCATCCAAAACCTCCTCAGGGGCGATATGCGAAAGCCAGCCCTCTTCCGGGAGGTCCTTGCCCAAGAAAGGAACCGTATAACCCGGCGGAACATACTGCAGCACGAGGCTCTCGCCCCTTCCGCGGGGTCCGGTGAGTTTCGGGTCCGTAGGGCCAAAAAGGGCAACAACCGGGGCGCCGGCGCCGGACGCGATATGCATAGGCCCGGAATCCCCCGTCACGAGACATGCCGCATTTTTATAGATCACGGCCGAGACACGCAACCCCGTTTTCCCGACCAAGGAAACGATCTTTGCATAGCGGACCTTCGCCTTAAATTCCTCAAGGAGCGGCCTATCGTCCTGAGATCCTGTCACCACAACCGGAAGATGCCATTTTTCCTTGATCCGGTCCGCAAGTGCCGCAAAATGCGCGGGCGGCCAGCGCTTGGGTTCCCAATTCGCTCCCAGGTGAAAGCAAATATATTTCTCTTTCTCTTCAATGCCGTGCGCCCCAAGAACCTCACGCGCAGCTTCTTCGTCCTTTCCCTTATAAAAAAACCGGTATTCTCTTTCCGCAGGA
>CAZPCF010000255.1:0-2823 GCA_964585045.1 uncultured bacterium | reverse complement strand
TTGATCATGCCCCGGCAGAGATAGAGCTTATTCAAAAAACGCCCTAAAGCAACAACGTTCTCTATCATGACTTTAAAACTCCCGGAAAAGGGCTGTTTGCATCAATGCGAGTTATAGAAAATGATCTGGCTTCCGGAGAAATCGAACCGGAACGGGATTTCGAGAAGTTTTTTCATTTTTTCTCTGAAGCGTTTCTGTTTTTCAGGCTTCACAAAGAAAAGCATGAACCCGCCGCCGCCGGCGCCTAATAACTTCCCTCCCAACGCTCCGGCGCGGATCCCCGCAGCATACATGGCATCGATCTCGGGAGTTGTGATCCGTTGCGTCAGCCCGCGCTTGAGCTTCCACGCCTCATGAAGAAGCTTCCCAAACCGGTCGAGAGAACGCGTGCCGGTCAAGATCCTGAGCCCCTCGTCCACCATGTTCTTCATTTGATGTAATTCCTTGGCTCGGTTCTTCGTCTCGCGGATCTGTTCCTTGGCGATCTCGCAGGCAAAACGCGAAAAACCGGTAAAATAAAGCATGAGGTGGTCCTGAAATTCGATCATTTTCTCAGGTTCCAGGATCACCGGTTCTACCAGGATCTTGTCATTGCGGCTGAAAAGGATCTTGTTCAGCCCGCCAAAGGCAGCGATCGCTTGATCTTGCGAGCCGACGGCTTCCTTAAGGATGTGTCGCTCCACGTGGATCGCCTGCTCGGCAAGCTCCATTTTGCCCATCATGCGGTGCTTCATTGCATAAAGGGTGTTCAAAAGCCCGACAGTAAAAGAAGAGCTGGACCCGATCCCGGAGCGGGCCGGGAGATCGCCGTCATGGTGGATCTCAACCCCGGCCGTGATCTTCAGGAATTTCAGCGCGGCGCGCACGGCACGATGTTCGATCCGGTCGTTTGACATGACACTTTCAATCTTGGAATAAACGATGCGTGTTTTGTGCTCCGAGAAAAAGGGCGGCAGGTAGCGTCCCGTGATGTAGCAATATTTATCGATCGCGCAGGTCAGCACCGCGCCGCCTTCCTGCTGGTACCAAACGGGATAATCCGTTCCTCCGCCAAAGAATGAGATCCGAAAAGGGGTGCGGCTGATGATCATGGCTGTCTCCTGAACCACTCCGCGGTGGCCGTTAATCCCGCGTCGAGCGGTGTGAAAGTAAAGTCCGGAAAGATCTCCGGAAATTTCGTGCTCTTTAAAACACGCCTGAGCTGGCCTTCCGGCTTCGAAGCGTCAAAAAGAATCTCTCCTTTAAAATCCATCGCCGCGGCGACTTTGGCGGCTAAGTCCGCGATCGTGATCCCCTCATCTGGAGCGATAATGATCGTCTCGGGAGACTTAAACGATGCCAACTCACGCACAACGGCACGAGCCGCATCGCCTGAAAAGATGAATTGCCGGACCGCCTGGCCGGAACCCCAGATATCGAGGGGCTTTCCTGCCTTTTTTGCGATGGCGCACTTGTGGATAAGTGACGCAACCACATGCCCGTCTTCAAGATCCCAATTATCATTCGGCCCATACATCGTCACAGGGGTCAGCGTCGAAAACTTGGTTCCATACTGAGCGAAGGATACCCGGCTTTGAACATCCAGCAATCGTTTGGAATAGGCATAGCCAAGATTTCCGAGATAAGGCATCCCGACATGTAAGTCATCCTCGGTAGCCGGTCGATCCGGAGGAGTAAAAAAAGCACAGCTCGAGAGGATGGAGATCAGACGCTCGACCCCATGCTTCTGCGCCGCCTCCAACACATTCAAGTTGATCCTGGAATTCACGGTGAAATAATCCGCGTTCAGAAGAGCATTGCTCTTGACGCCTCCGACCTTCGCGGCCAGATGAACGACCCATTTCGGCTTTACTTTCGTGAAGATCGCCTCCACCGCTTTGGCATCCGTAAGATCGCCATCCTCACGGTTAAGAAATGTCGCGGAAGGGCAAATCTCTTTAAGAGCATGGCCTAAAAGACCTCCACCGCCTGTCACCAGGAGCTCGGGCTTATTGAAAGGGTTAGGGGATGGCATTAAGGATCTCGCACAATTTCAGGATCTTGTCCGACTGAAGATCTGGATAATTTCCGATGTAAAAACCGAAAAAGTGTATATGGTCGACCTTAGGAAAGCCCTTATAGAATCCCTCGGGCAGCAGCGGTTTCAGATAGGGCTGACGAAGCTGATTGCCGCCGCCGGCGCTCCCCCGCCTGAATTCCACTCCGGCCTGTTTGAGGGTATCCATGACGCGCCCGCAAAAAGCCGGGTCGGGTTTCCTCAGGACAAGGTTGAACGCATAGTTGGAACTCCCTTCAAGATCAAAATCAGTGAAATAGCGCTGGGAATCAAGTTTCTCCAGAAAAAGCTTGAAATTCCGGTTCCGTTTTTTGTTGTTCTCGTCCAGGCGTTTGAGCTGGTTCCGGCCGAACACAGCTCCGATCTCGGTATTGCGCATGTTAAAGGCCGGAAGTGCGAAAATGAAATCTGGGTTCAGATCCGGATGTTTTTCAATGAAATCGTTTTTGAGATCCGCGTCCGTAGCTTCACGGACCATTCCGTGAGACCGGCCCATCCGAAGCACTTGATAGATCTTTTCGTCATTCGTACAGACCATGCCGCCTTCGATCGTCGACATGTGATGGGCAAAATAGTAGGAGAAGTTGGAAATCAGCCCCAAGCTCCCGAGTTTCTTCCCATGAAAAGTCGCACCGTGGGATTCGCAGACATCCTCGATGAGAGGAATATTCCTTTTCTTAAGTTCGCCAAGAAGATTTTCCGTGAGGCCGTTGAAGCCCTGGACATAGGTCATAAATACGGCTTTGGTATCCGGGGTCAGCTTTTTG
>CAZPCF010000254.1:0-2837 GCA_964585045.1 uncultured bacterium | reverse complement strand
GAGGAATTATGGCAGCGCTTGGGTCATGCCAGGACGCTTGCTTATGAAAAATGGCCCGAGTATGATGATCGATATCTCGTCGAGGATCAGGCCGAGATGGCCATTCTGGTGGGGGGTAAAGTGCGCGCGAAAATGGTCGTTTCTCGTAATCAGAGCGAAGACGCGATCAAGCAAATGTCTCTTGAACACCCCCGCGTGAAAGAGCTGCTCGTGGGGAAAGTCGTGAAAAAGGTTATTATTGTTTCGGGGCGCACGGTCAACCTTGTGGTGGCGGATGCCTAAAGTTGAGATTAGAGATCAGAAGATCCTTGTAGGGAAAAAAGAAATTCCGCTTATTTCCGGTGAAGTTCACTATTGGCGTCTCAATCCTCATTACTGGCGTGAAGCACTCCGCCGTGTCCGGGAAATGGGCCTCGAGATCATTTCCACGTACGTTCCTTGGGATTTCCACGAATACAAACGCGGCCATTTTGATTTTACGGGCAAAACCGATGAGGCGCGCAACCTCAAGGCATTTCTTGATCTGACCCGCAGAGAAGGCTTTTGGCTTATCCTCCGGCCCGGGCCCTACATTTACAGCGAGTGGCCGCACGACGGCGTTCCTGATTACGCCTATAAATATCATCGCCTGCATCCTCGGTTCCTGTCCTATGCCAAGGAATACTTGAAGCAAGTAAGCAAAATCTTCATGCCCTATCTTGCGTCTCGAAAGAACGGTCATATCCTGATGCTTCAAGCAGATAATGAGATCGATCCGTGGCCGGACGTGTTCGGGCAGCAGTACGGACTTTCGGAAAAGCCGGGACTTTTCCAGGATTTTATACGCGATCTTTACAAAGAAGATCTCCCGGCGCTGAACGAATCGTGGGGCACGAATTACGCGTCTTTCCGGGAAGCGTCACCTTTCATCGCGACCATGCTGCCCGGCGAAAGAGGACTTCCGCTTAAGGGGGACAAAGAGCTTAAGCGGCATCTTGATTATTTTAAGTTCAAATACGGATATTCCCAGGAGGTCGCGAAGGGAAGCGTCCAGATGTATCGCGATCTTGGAGTCGACATTCCGATCTACCTGAACACCTATCCTTTCTTTTACGCGCACGATTGGGCTGCTCTCCAAGAAGTCTCCGATGCGGTGGGGCTCGACCTTTATCCTTCCAATGAACTGAAAGAGGATGCTTTCGAGCACCGCAAGCTTTGCGACAAGATCCGCTATCTTGCGAGTGTTTCGAAGCTCCCGTTTATTGCGGAATTCCAATCCGGGATCTGGCACGGCCGTCATTATGAAACCAGCGTGCTCACACCCAATCACTACCGGATGATCTGTCTTTCCGCGTTCCTTGCCGGGGTCAAGGGATGGAATTGGTACATGCTTGTCAATCGCGACAACTGGTATATGTCTCCGATCAACGAATGGGGACGGGTGCGTGGCGAATTGTATGATGTGTTCAAACAGATCGTTACCGCCTTTAAACAACTTAAGCCGACCTCGCTTACGAAGCTCACGGAGATAGGCGTCACTTTCAACCCGCTTCAGTACGCGGCCAGGACGCTTACGCACAACAGCCCCATTCTCGTTGCGCTTTACCAGGGGGACGTGGATTATGATATGTGCGATCCTCGCCGCAAACTTCCCAAAAAGAAAGTGCTCTTTTATTCCGGCAACCAGTGGCTTGAGAAATCCGCGCATCAGAATCTCCGCCGTTATGTAGAAGAGGGTGGAACCTTGGTGGCATTCCGTTCGTTCCCGCGTAAGGACGATGATTTTAAACCCTATCAGGTGGTGGGATTTGAGGATCCGGAGCGCACTCTGTTTGAGTTCAAGCGCCAATTCACGTTAACCCTCGGCAAGGGCGCTACGCCGATCGCGGTCAATAGTTCGGTCTACGTTTTTAAGGCCGAAGGATGCGAAAAGATCCGGGCGGATCTCGGGACCTACGGTAAACAGACGGTCGGTTACATCAAAAAGGTCGGCAAGGGAAAGATTATTCATCTGGGTATGGAGCCGGTCCCGGATCTGGTGCTTGGAGTTTTGAACCATCTCAAAACTCCGCTGGTCAGTTATTCAGTAACTCGGGACGTAAAAACCGCGCTTTTCAGCCGTGGCAGGTGTTATTTTCTGGTGGTGGTCAACAACGGCAATGAGGATAAGAGCGCCACGATCTATCTTCCGGCGCTTGCTAAGATCAATGGAAAAATGACCGTTCGCGATCTGATGAGCGGAGAAAAGATGGTTTATTCGAAAGAGGGCCGTCGTCCGCTCAACATCCACATTGCGCGCAAAGACGGCCGCGTTTTAGAGCTCGCGTTCTCCCGAGGCTAGGGGAGACTCTTCTTAAGTAACGCCCCTTTTTTGCCGTTGTTTAGATAGGAATGCCCAGCAATCCTTGAAGGGGGATTTACCCCGTTAGAGATTGGTTTCATAAATTCTCACAGGTTTTTCGATAGAGTATTCGTTGATATTCTTAGAAGTTCACGGAGGCGCTTGCAAAGCGCTTCCTATCCCTAACGGGGTGCATCATGTACGAGACTTTTTTCGGACTGACCGAATCTCCTTTTAATGTTACGCCCGACCCACGGTTTGTCTATCTGAGCAAGCATCATCAGGCCGCTTTATCCGCGATGAGCTATGGTGTGGACCGGCGCTCGGGGTTCATTCAGATCACCGGCGAGATCGGGGCGGGGAAGACGACGCTTTCGCGCATGTTCCTCCAGCAGCTGGGAGAGAATGTTCACACTTCGCTTGTCTTTAACCCGAAGCTTTCCGAGCTGGAGCTTTTACAGGGGATCGTCGAGGATTTCGGGCTGAAGCCAAAAGTGAAAAAACGTAAGGAATATTT
>CAZPCF010000253.1:0-2861 GCA_964585045.1 uncultured bacterium | reverse complement strand
GCCGGCATTGACCGTTGCGCGTTGCGCGATCTTATGAAAATCATCTTTTTTGGTTCCGACGCATTCTCCATCAAGGCCCTCGAAGCCTGCCTCCATTCCGACATGGAACTTGTGCGGGTCGTAACCACGTCCCCAAAAAAGAAAGGCCGCGGTCTCAAACTCGAACCGAGTGAGATCTTTGAATATTGTCAGACCAAGAATCTTCCCGTCATCGAGTATCCCACACTGCGAGAGCCCAAAGTCGGCCAGGAGTTGCTCTCCCTGCGGCCGGACATCTTTGTCGTCGCCTCTTACGGAAAGCTCATCCCCAACAACCTGCTCGAGATCCCGAAATACCGTCTTAACGTTCACCCGTCACTTTTGCCGAAATACCGCGGCGCCGCGCCCATGCATTGGCCCATCTTGAACGGGGATAAGGAGACCGGCGTGAGCATCATTGATATTGCGGAGAAGCTCGATAGTGGTGACATTTATTGCCAGGAAAAGATCGCGATCGATCCGCGAACCGATGCCGCCGAGCTCGCCTCTGAACTGGCTCGTTTTTCTTATGGCATCCTCAAAAAAGTCCTCACCCAAGTCAAGGAAGGGAAGCTCCAGGGCATTCCACAAAATGAAGCCGAGGCCACGCTCGCGCCCCAGCTTTCCAAACAGGACGGAGAACTATCGCTCACCACCATGTCCGCCGAAAAAATGGACCGGAAGGTCCGCGGGCTTCAACCCTGGCCGGGCGCTTATTGCTTCATAAAGAACGAACGCATCGCACTGCTTGAGACCGATCTTCACGGGGGAACAAGCGAGAAAAAACCGGGGACACTCCTAGCGATCGAAAAAGATGGCAGCATCCGGGTCGCGACTCAAGAGGGGATCCTCAAGATCCTCAAAGTCAAACCCGAGGGGAAAAAATCCATGACCGCCGCCGACTTTGCCCGCGGCCGCCGGTTTCAGGCAAACGATCTTATCGCCGCATAGTTCCAATGTTTATCATCCCGCCGCGGCAAAGACGGGATAGAGCGATCCTTGTCAGCCTTTTATGAAGTCAAGGCTTGGACAAGGATAGTCCCCGGACTGCCGCACTGGATTTTGCGCGTTTTCCTCAATAGAATTCCTTGACACTCGACGGAGCGTGCTTATAATTAGCGGGAATTTGGAACGTTTCCTTCCGTAATCTTCAATACTCACAGCGGATTCACATCCCAGGAGGCAGCAAATGGCTTTAAAGGTCGGTATTAATGGTTTTGGGCGTATCGGACGGTTGGTATTCCAGGCGATCTGCGATCAGGGATTGCTCGGTAAGGAGATCGACGTTGTCGCGGTGGTGGATATTTCAACCAACGCGGACTATTTCGCTTATCAGATCAAGTATGATTCCGTCCATGGCCGTTTCAAGCACGCAGTCACGACCGAGAAAAGCTCGCTGGCGCTCGAAGATGCGGACACGCTTGTCGTTAACGGCTGCAAGACAAAGTGCGTCATGGCCACCAAGACCCCGGACCAGCTCCCATGGAAACAACTGGGCGTGGATTATGTCATTGAATCCACCGGTCTTTTCACGGATTCCGAGAAAGCGAAGCTTCACCTTACGGCCGGCGCCAAAAAAGTCATTATCAGCGCTCCCGGTAAAGGGGAAGTCAAGACACTTGTCATCGGCGTCAACGAGCAGGAATATGACAGCGCCAAGCACAATATCGTCTCCAACGCCTCCTGCACCACGAACTGCCTCGCGCCGCTCGTACATGTGCTCTTGAAGGAAGGCATCGGAATCGAAACCGGTCTCATGACCACGATCCATTCTTATACCGCAGCTCAAAAAACCGTGGACGGCCCTTCGAAAAAAGATTGGCGCGGTGGCCGTGCAGCGGCGATCAACATCATCCCGTCCTCTACCGGTGCGGCGAAAGCCGTCGGGGAAGTGCTGCCGGTCACCAAAGGAAAACTTACCGGAATGGCATTCCGTGTTTCGACCCCGGACGTTTCCGTCGTCGATCTCACGTTCCGTTCTTTAAAAGACACCTCGATCGAAGAGATCGATGCGCTTCTCAAGAAAGCCTCCCAGTCCTATCTGAAGGGCATCCTCGGCGTCACGGACGAAGAAGTCGTTTCAACGGACTTCATTCACGATGAACGCTCTTCGATCTACGATTCACTGGCGACGCTCCAGAACAACTTAAAAGGTGAAAAACGCTTCTTCAAGCTCGTCTCCTGGTATGACAACGAATGGGGTTATTCGAATCGCGTGGTGGACCTCATCCGCTTCATGGCCAAAAAAGACGGCGTTAAATGACGAGCTGCTCACGGCGGCCCGTCATCATGATCCCGCCAAAAGCGGGAGAAGGATCTCGCGCGGGATTCTTCGCCCTCCCACCGGGTCTACGACCCGAATGGGTCGGAGACTTCTGGGCTCAGAATGACGGCGAAGCATAGAGGAAAACACCATGAAAAAGAAGACGGTTAAAGACATTGACGTTCGAGGGAAACGCGTTCTTATGCGCGTGGATTTCAATGTGCCCATGAAAGACGGTGTAGTGCAAGATGACACCCGTATCAAGGCTTCATTGCCCACGATCAAGTACGTGCTTGAGCAGGGCGCTAAAAGCCTGGTCCTCATGTCCCATCTCGGAGATCCCAAAAAGGATATGCAAAAGGCCAAGGAAAAAGCCGAAAAGGACGGCAAGCTCTTCGATGAGAACAAATACATTGAGGGAAAACATAAGATGGCGCCGGTCGCCACACAACTTGCCAAATTGCTCGGGAAAGATGTGAAACTCGCTCCCGCGTGCATGGGACCTGAGACCGAGGCCATGGTCAAGGCGATCCCGCAAGGCGGCATCCTGATGCTCGAGAACACCCGTTTTCACAAGGAA
>CAZPCF010000252.1:0-2862 GCA_964585045.1 uncultured bacterium | reverse complement strand
CGGTCACAAGCCCCGAGCGGGCATAACATCCTTCCAAAAGATCATGGCTTAATATCAGATTTTCCGGAAAACGGCCTTCCATGGACCTTTCAAACGCGTCAACGTCATAAAGCCCTTTGCCGATAAAAGACCCTTCGAAAAAAAGATCCTGGTAAACATCGGATACCGCTTTGGTATAAGGATCGATCCCGGAGTCGCCTCCAAAGGTCTTCACGAACAAAGAAGGATTTTCCCCGGGATAGCTGCACTCGACCCGGGGCTGGAGGATCCCATACCCGGCGACGACCCGCTGTTTCTTTTCGTCATAGACCGGGCGGTTCAGGGGGTGCGCCATGACCCCGATAAGTTCCCGTGCCGCGTTCCGGGGCATCCGGGTGTCCGCATCCAGTGTGATGACATATTTCACATCCTGAAGTCTTTGCGGGTCCCCGAGAACCACACTGAACCGGTCCTCCCCCCTCCCACGAAGGAACGCGTTCAGGTCCGCCAACTTTCCCCGCTTGCGTTCATACCCCATCCACGCCTTTTCTCTTTCATTCCACCGGCGCGGCCTGTGAAAAAGATAAAAAACATGGTCTTTCTGGCGCCGGTATTTGTAATTCAGCTGTTCGATCCCATCCATGACCTGGGCAAGCAGGACCGCGTCCTCAGGCATTGTCTCTTGTGCGGCGTCACAAAGATCCGTTAATAATGCGAAATCAACGTTCGGATCAATATTCGCGAGGTAGCGGACCTCCAACCC
Source organism: uncultured bacterium (assembly GCA_964585045.1). Classification (GTDB taxonomy): domain Bacteria; phylum Omnitrophota; class Omnitrophia; order Omnitrophales; family Aquincolibacteriaceae; genus Aquincolibacterium. Next base: position 2,120 of record CAZPCF010000252.1, on the reverse strand, counting down.
TTCGAGAAGTGAGGTAATCGTTCGCTCGTCACTTAGCATGCATGGGACCACAGCCAGTGTATGAGCATAAGCGGGAACTCCTTCCGAAAAGTCCAACCGGGGAAGATCTTGGGGGCTCACAAGCATCGCGGAAAACCAGTTCACCAGCGAGACCGCCGTCTGGCTTGTTGTGAGCAGAAGCAACCCTCCGAATAAAACAAACCACGGCCAACTCAAGACTCCCGTGGGCCGCATCCAATACAAGATACCTGCGGTCACGGCAAAGGTCATAAAAATAATGGAACCGAAATACAGGACAGTGGGCCAAAAAGTTTTTTTCGCCTGCAAATACTGGCGGAAAGGTAACCGGAGGCCCAATGTGCGGCAAAAAAGCTCTAATCCCCGGTCGACAAGGTAAAAACCTACATGCGTCGTAACAGGGTCAGAGCTTTTTGCTTCTTTCGCTTTTTTTGCGATCTGGATCGCGCGCGTCGCGATCTCTTCTTCTCCTGTCTTGCTTCTCAAGGAAAGTCTTTCAACAACATGCCGGTAGCGGTCACGGGTCGCGAAAGACATCCGGCGGTAATCCCCCGACGGGTCCTGGCCCAAAATCTTTTCGACAACGCTGAGCGCTTCGACAAAATCATGCCAATCGGTGACTTCCAGGAGACGCAGGCTCCCGATCGTATTCGCGATCGAGACTTGGTCGGCCGCCTGTTTTTGGCTGGTCGCCCGGATGATCCTGTCGAGCGTTTCTCCTTGCTCCGCAAGCTTCTTTTCCAGCCAGGCAAAAGGAAGATTAAGCGCCTGACTTTGGCCATGCAAGCGTCGCGTGAATTCCGCGACAAAAGCGTCGGAAAGCGGCAGGTTCCCCCTGGACATCGCCGCGATCTCAAAGATCACCCCGTCCGTATCCTTGGCCGAAACTTCCAGGATTCGCGTCGCCCAATGGTCCGCTTTATCTCTTTCCGTTTGCGCCACGATCAACCGGGAGGACACGCGTCTCAAGTTCTCGATAAGCGCCATCCTTAACATAATGGGAATGGCCCACAATTCGCCAAGCTTCAGGTGACTGACGGTTTGATACGCCGTGACAAACTCCGCAAGCCCCTGGCTATCCAGCCGTCCATCACCGTGGGAAACAAGTTCCATGGCGATTTCGTAGACGCGCGGATAACCGGCAAGCGGCCCCTGAATGAGATGAGGTAATTCTCGGGTGTAGCTTTCCGGAAGGTATTTCTGGGCGAGTCTTATCTGCTCCTCAATGAGATAATAATTATCGAGAAGCCATTCTCCGGCCGGCGAGATCCTCCGTTTGGATTTTCCGGTCTCATTGAGCAATTCATGGATCTCTGAAAGGACTTTTTCATTTTTCCTCAGCCGGAGCAGAAGCTGGTTCCGCCCCTTTTTGTAACTGACCTGGTGCCCTTGGGCCAGGTTTTTCGCATGCGCCCGGAACTGATCAATGCTGAAAAGCTCGGCACGAAGAGGCTGTTCCTCGGCGATCTTGTCCCGGGCCAGAAAAGCTCCGAAACGCATTTTAAGAGCTAGCATAGAGTCTTGAAGAGACTTCAGTAACAACGCACGCTCCTATTTCTTTTCTTTAAGTGAGGCCTTCAAAAGATAACACTTTGGAATGATGGATCCCTGAAAAGACTATTTTAAGCCACAAAACCATCGAGAGCCGTTCTGTTCCCCGGATAGTCGCGACGCCGGACGCACATCCTTCCAAGCGTTCCCGAAAAGTATACTCTTGTCCCAATAATTAAACCAGAGGATGATTCCGAAGTGTTCCAAAATGACCCAAACTATCCACACTTCACATCAAAACTCTCGCCCAAAGGTAAAGGATACGAGAGATACGGTTTGGTATCTCTTTGTATCCCTGCCCGCCAACGTTTCAGTGGCGGGTGTTAGTCTCCCCGCCTACCGGCAGGCAGGGATTTGACGCCCTCCACTTCGTTGCGGGTCGGCCATCCGCCCCGTAAAAGCAACGTTAGTTGCTTTTACAACCAGGGCTCCCTTCAAATCCTATCGTCCACCTCCCCAAAACTGGAAAAGCCCAGAGCAAAAACCCTGAGCTTTTTGTGCGACCTGAGACATAGGTTACACCTTATACCGGAGACATGGGTAACACTTTT
>CAZPCF010000251.1:0-2873 GCA_964585045.1 uncultured bacterium | reverse complement strand
ACCTTCACGCGGGTCAGATCCAGGGATTCTTTGATATCCCGGTGGACCATCTTTATTCGATCAACGTGCTGGGGAGTTATTTCAAGAAAAAGAAGATCAAGGATCTCGTGGTCGTTTCCCCGGACGTAGGCGGGATCAAAATGGCCCGGGGATACGCCAAGCTTTTTAATTGCGATTTCGCGATCGTGGACAAACGTCGTGAAAGCGCATCCCAGACGCATGTGATGCATATCATCGGTTCCGTCGCCGGAAAGAACGTTGTGATGATCGATGATATGATCTCAACCGGTGGATCGATCGTTGAGGCCGCCAAAGCCCTCAAGAACGCGGGCGCATTGGACATCTATGCTAACATTGTGCATCCTGTCCTGGCCGGCAGTGCCGTGGAAAGGATCCAAAATTCCGTCATCAAAGAACTTATCGTGACGAACAGTATCCCGCTCGGTAAGGAAAAACGGATCAAAAAGATCACGCAGCTTTCGATCGCTCCACTTCTCGCAGACGCGATCTGCCGGATCCATTATAACGAATCGATCAGTACGCTTTTTTCGCGAGCAGGAGTAGAAGCGTAAAGATCGGTCCTTTCGCAGGGCTCAACATTTTACCCCGTTAGAGATCTAACGGTTTTTGACTGTTTTAAAAAATCACGATGGATTTTCAACATCAATAACAAAGCCATTTGTTCGGGATTTACGGATCTCTAACGGGGCAAGGGAGGAATTTTCGATGCAAACTTTTGAATTACAGGCTAAGGCACGCACCCCGGACGGAACTCGCAAAGCACGCGCGGTCCGCCGCAACGAAATGTTTCCCGCCGTGGTTTATGGCCATGGCATGGAACCCCTTGCGATCGAAGTGCCGGATCGGGCATTTCTCAAGGCGATCCACACCAAGGCCGGCGCCAATGTCCTGATCACGCTCCAGGTCGAAGGCGTGAAGATGAAAGAATCGACCTGTCGCATCAAGGCCATTCAGAACAATCCGATCACGGACAAGATCGACCATATTGATTTTATGGTCATCTCGCTGACCGAAAAGATCACGGTCAAAGTACCGGTGGTTCTTCTTCATATTGAAGAGGCGCCTGGCATCAAAGAGGGCGGGTCGCTTGACCTGGTGCATCGCGAGATCGAGGTGGAGTGTTTGCCCACTCAGATCCCGGAGAAGATCGAAGTCGAAACAAAGACTATGAAGATCAACGACGCGATCCATGTGAAGGACTTGACGCTTCCGCAGGGGATCAAGTGCCTGCTTTCACCGGAGGAGGTGGTTCTTGCGATCCATCCTCCTCGTGAGGAAGAAGTGAAACCTGCCGAAGAAGGTACTGCCGCTGAGCCCGAGGTCATGGAAAAAGGCAAGAAGGACAAGGAAGGTGAAGAAGGTGCCCCCGCGAAGGCTGCGCCTGCCGCGGGAAAACCCGCTGCACCTGCCGCGGCTCCAGCGAAAGAAGGAAAATAATAACGGACCTCTTGGGAATCGCGCAAGCATCCCCGGGAGGATCTTGAGTGTTCTGATGAAACTCATCGTTGGTCTTGGGAATCCCGGAGATGAATACGCCCGCACGCGGCACAATATCGGTCGCCGGCTGATGGAGTTCATCGCTGAAAAAGAGAAAATAAAATTCGCTTTCAAAAGATCCCAAAAGGCGGCCATGGCCTCTGCCTCGTGGAAGGGAGAGCCCCTTCATCTGGCGTATCCGTTGACCTATATGAACCTTTCCGGCGAAGCGGTTGTAGCGCTTGTGAAGTATTGGAAAATCGCGGCAGACAAAGATCTTTTGATCGTGGTCGATGATGTTGCGTTGCCCTTTGGGAAATTCCGCTTACGAGGCGAAGGAAGTTCGGGGGGGCATAACGGCCTTGGCTCGATCGAAGAACATCTTGCAAGCCGTGAATATCCGAGGCTTCGGATCGGGATCGGTCCTCGCGAAAATGAAGCAGCGGGGTCCGCAGGGTCTGACGATTCGCTCCGGGATTATGTGCTTTCCGCTTTCAATGCCGCGGAAGAGAAGAAGATGAAAGAGTTTCTTGAGAAAGGGATGGAGGCGTGTCGTGCCTGGGTCGTGGAGCCTTTGGCGAAAGCTATGAACCGGGTCAATGCTGTGGCATTGTAGAGAAGCTTCTGCCTGGGACTATCCTGATTACCCGTTAAGTTTTTATTATGAGAATCAGGGTTGCCCAAGTACAGCATTTATGTTACATTGTCTCTTCTTTTAGCCTTTTCAAAGGTCTAAAAACTTCATAACTGCTTCCGTAGCTTCTGTTTATGAAACTTACGGAAAGAGTTATCATTTTAATCTAGGTGCTGAGGGAGTGTGTGATGAAAAAATACGAAGGTTTGTTTATTTTTCCGCCGGAGATCACAGGAGAGAGTCACAAAGACCCGGCCGCGGAAGTTGTGAAATGGATCGAGAAGTTCCAGGGGAAGGTGATCCAGAAGACCGATCTTGGGAAAAAAACGCTCGGTCACATGATCCGGAAATACAAGGACGGCAGAACGTTCGTTTTTGAATTCGAAATGGACCCATCCAGGACGCAGGATTTTCGCAAGGAACTGGAGCTTCAAGAGAACCTTTTGAGATACATGGTGAGCATTCCCGCGAAGAAGCCCGCATTAGCGCCTCTCCCGGTCGCTCCCGCTACGACGCCCAAAACATAATCAATCCAACACGTACAACATCTGGTGACCTATGGCCGTAAGTTTAAATAAAGTTATGTTGATCGGGAATCTCACCCGGGATCCGGAACTTCGTTATATCCCCTCGGGACAAGCCGTGACGACTTTTACGATCGCGGTCAACCGTGCGTTCAATTCCAAGGCGGGAGAAAAAAAAGAAGAAGCATATGTGTAAGAGGAGTATTTGTTCGCTACCC
>CAZPCF010000250.1:0-2875 GCA_964585045.1 uncultured bacterium | reverse complement strand
CATCTACTCCGACGTAGCGATCGGACAGGTGATGGGGCGCGGGGAAAAACTTGGCATGATCTGCTACGGGTCCGGGGTCGAGATCTCGATCCCCCGGAGGATGTTCCGGGAGAATGTCCGGGTCGGACAGCATGTCTATGGCGGGGCGACGATCCTCGGGGAATGGACCGGGGAGGACTAAGGGCATGAAGAAACGTTTTTATTTTACGAGCGCCGCCTTCCCCAACATGATCACGCTCTTGAATCTCGTGGCGGGATTTTTTTCGATCCTGATGAGCATCCAGGAAAAATATGAATACGCCGTCTGGCTTGTTTTTCTCGCGCTCATCCTCGATTCCCTGGACGGCCATGTGGCCCGGATCTTCGGGAATGAAACGGAGTTCGGACGCGAGCTGGACTCGCTGGCCGACGCGGTTTCTTTTGTGGTGGCTCCCTGCATGCTCGTCTACAAGGCTTTTTTTCAGAATTCCCCTATGGCACTTCTTCTGGTCATCGTGTTCTATCTTTGCGCCGGGATCTTCCGTCTGGCGCGGTTCAACGTGAACCCGACCCACGGAGGGTGTTTCGAAGGGCTTCCGACGCCGGCCGCCGCCCTGACACTCATGATGACGATACTGGCTTTTCGTGAGAACCTGTGGACCGAACGGTCCTTTTCCCTGACCAGTGTGGTGTTCCTCATGACAGCGCTTGGTTTTCTCATGGTCAGTGATATTCCCTACCCGAAGGTTTCGGCCATTAAATTCCGCTCCTGGCGGACCTTGTTCGTGGTGCAAGTGGTGGTGTTTCTTACGGCATTTTTCTATCTCAATATTGAAAGCGCGACCGCTTCGATCTTTTTGACTTTTATTGTGCTTTCTCCGTTCTACTGCGTGTCCTTCCATAAGGCTTCCGATGAGGATGCTCCGGACGAAGGAGGGTGCGCCTAATGTTGCTCGGGGTCCTGGCCGGTTTTTTGGCTTCCTGTTTTGGCTGGCAGATCGATCTGATCGCGATCCAGCGCGGTCTCAAGCGAGGACGCACGGCAGCTTTTTTGGTAGGCTGCGGGGCGGTCCTGGCGGATATGATATTCCTTTCGATCGGTTTCACGGGCACCCAGCCTCTTTTGGAACATCCGGAGTGGTGGGGGATCATCCGGTGGGTTGGGATCGGAGTGATCTTGGCGTTGGCGGTGCGTGGTTTTTGGGGCCATGGCAAACCCCGCAAGCAGGTCGAGGAGGTCACCAAAAGAAATCCGACCAAGAACTTTTTCGTCGGATTCTTGGTGGTCATCACGAATCCCGTGGTCTTTTTGATGTGGGTGGGGATCATCGGTATTCTCAGGGCCAATTTTCCGGAGGCCCGTGAGCCATGGTTCAAAGAGTTTTTCCTTGCCGGATTTTTGATCGGTGCCCTGCTCTGGTTCATCCCGCTCGCGTTCATTTTTTTAAAGAAATTAAAAGGATGGAGCGAAGAAAATCACGTTTTCATCTCCCGGCTTTCTTCCGGAACTCTTGTATTGGTCGCTCTTTATCTGATCTTTTTCGAAAAGTTCAGTTTTTCTTGACGTTTTTGGCCCAAAAGGGTTGCTGGTACTCCAGGTGGCGGGCGAGGCCTTCCGGGAGGGATCGAAAAAATGTCTGTTGCCACGCTGACGCCTGTTTGGTATATTAATAGTGCCCCCCATATCCGGTCGCAGTGAATGCTTGGCAGGGTCTTAGCGCTGTTTTTTTCTGCATTTGTTTATAACTGTTTTATCCATGAGCTAGCGCGTCGAAGTGAGGATGTTGTTTTTTGTGTGAAAAGAATTTTTAAAAAGGACCGGACAGATGGCCTTGTCGCCTCGCAAGAAAACTAAAGCAGTCAAAAAAGAGCCTCTTGAAAAGGCGCAAGACAGCACCTCCGTAAAAAAAACAGCGGCCAGATCGGTCGCTTCAAATCTCAAGCGGGTCCCCGTCACGAAACGATCTGCTTCGGTCCTTCCCCCAAAGCAGCCCATCGCATCTGTTCCTGAAGCTGAGATCATATCTCCCAAGGTCGAGCCGCGGGCCTATCAAGAAATGCCGTGCGAGCTTCCGGACAACTACGGCGATAATCAAATTTATCTTCTCGTTCGCGATCCTTACTGGATCTATGCGTATTGGGAGATCCAGGAGGACCACCAGCGGCACCATCTTGAGAAGCTCGGCGGAAGCTGGGAGAGCGTTGTTTCCGTTCTTCGTGTCTATGACACCACGGAAGAAGGAAAAGACCCCTCTTTCTTTGATATTGTGCTTCAGAACATGAGCAGGACTTGGTACATTAACACCCAGCCGAATCATAGCTATTTTGTCGAGATCGGGCTCCTGCATCGTGATGGCCGCTTCATCTGCCTTGCTCGTTCCAATCGCGTGACCACGCCAAGGTCCGGGATGTCCGAGATCATTGATGAGCAGTGGATGTCGATCGATTTTGACAAGATGTATGCCCTTTCCGGTGGTTTCCAGGTCGGTAAAAGTTCCGCCGAGCTCCGCAAACTCATGGAAGAGCGTCTCAGAAGTGCGATCACATCGGGTTCGGGGGCCGGCGCCGTTTCCAGCATGGCGAGCCCGGTCAGGATCAAGCAACGCGGTTTCCATTTTTGGCTTGAGTGCGAACTCATCATCTATGGCGGCACAGAACCCGATGCCAAGGTCACCATGCAGGGAAGACCCGTTCAGCTCCGGCCGGACGGTACCTTCACACTCCGCTACGGGCTTCCGGACGGAAAATTCATCTTTGATTGCCATGCCGCATCCGCGGACGGTGTCGAGGAAAGGGTCATTACCCCGATCGTGAGCCGCAATACAGAAAGGCCCGCGCCTGTCATTAAGGCAGGAAAGCACGCCTAACTATGGAGAAAGGTTTTTTTTCCATAGTA
>CAZPCF010000249.1:0-2877 GCA_964585045.1 uncultured bacterium | reverse complement strand
GGGCTAATGACATGATGGTTATATATTTTTGGCCAGGGCAATTCCCGGGTATTAATATTCAGACGATTACCCCCACATATTTCGGACACTTTTTGACTGTGGGATGAGCGCTGAAATTAATTATGTTAATGATCTCAAGTGGTAACGGATTTTTATAATGTGCGTTTAGCTTGGAAATGCCCCAAGCTAAACGCACAACAGTTTTGCCACATTTCACCTTGGTTTAGCCAAGTATGTCACAAAATGAATGCCTGGATAAGCCAAATTAGCAGAAAAAGGGTGGAAAATCGAGGAATTTTGCGTGAGATATTGTTTCGTTTAGGGTGGTGTTTTTTTGCTTGATTTGTTGCGATTAGGATGGTATGTCATGGACCATGATTCTATCTCGCAACACCAGATCCTACTTCGAGTTGCTCCAGGCAAAGGTCTCACAGGCCATGGCGCGACACGGCGGGGATACGCCCTATTTCCTGGACGACGATCCGGTTATCGCCAATTATGAAGCCATCCGGGAGGTGTGGATAGACGGATCCCCTATTAAAACGGTGTGCCAACGGCATGGGCTCTCTCGATCCCAGTACTATGAAAAGGAAGATCGATTTGTCGAACATGGTGTTGCGGGCGTGTTTCCTGAAGTCAAAACAGTTCCGGTTTCGGCCGACCTGGAGCGATTGGTTATCATGGTCAGCAAGGCGCGGCCTTCCCTGCCTCAACAGTCCATCATGCGGATAGCGGAAGCAGTTCCGGCTACTCATGATGAGGCAAGCATGGAGGCTGTTTCGCAGATACTGGCATCATACGGTCGGTCTGTCTCTAATCGACCTGCAGATATGGAGTTCTGGTCCCGCATACAGCGTACCCTTAACGAGTTGGAGCGACTGAAGCAGGGTTCGATAAAAGGCCGTGACAAGAGTAAGAGGAGCAAGGCGTTTTTCCATGACAACGATGTGTACCACAAACGTTTAGAGCTTTTGAGAGAGATTTTTTTCCATCCATCCGTTGGGATCAAAGAGATTTGTTTGCAGTACGGCATATCGCCAACGAGCTATTATCGTCTGGTTAAAGACTATCGCGTTTTTGGTCCATGGGCAGTGATTCCCGGGAATCTTCCCGGCAAAGAGACCATGAGCAATGAAACGGAGCTGAGCATTATTTTGCACAAGCTTCAGAATCCTCATTGGTCTGCTCAAGAGATTGTCAAGGTCCTGAAATTGCGCTGTTCAAGGTATGCGGTCAACAGAGTGTTCTCCCGATGGGCGCTGACTGACAGGAATCGCCCACCCGTGGCATTGGATCGATTCTGCTCTGTAGAGGCTATTGATGATAAGCCTTTTAAGCCCATAACGGCTGCCTATCACCTGTACAGTGAAGCGTCCCTATTGGAATCCCGTCGCATGAATCGGCAGTTTGAACAGCTATGCGGGAAAATGCATACCCATGCATATCAGTTGTGCGATCCGGGGCCCCTTATTATGGCGCAGTTTGTAAACGATCTGGGGATCGTACAGGCGATGGAGAGCTATGGGCCTGCTCGATTGCGGGGAAAAGATCTGAGCAATCTTGCTTTGCTGAATGTATTTCGCATATTAGCTGGATATAGGCGTATCAATCACTTGAGCGACAACCGGGACCGATCGGTTGCTCTGGCCAGTGGACTGGGGATGTTCGGATCTCGTTCAAGATATTACGAAGACACGCTTGAATTTAAATTTGATCAGATTCATTCCTTGCGATGCGATCTGATAAGTCGCGCCAAAGAATTAGGCCTCATTGAAGGGAGAAAGATTGCTTTTGATTTTCATTTCAAAAAGTTTTTTGGAGACCATAGCAAAGAAAAAGGTTTTGGCAAAGGGCCTGACAAGGCCGGCAATATGGCTGCTGGATTCAGGCCCCATGTAACATGGGACCTGGTTGCCAACACGATTCTTTCGATGAACTATTATCATGGCGGCGTCAGGGCGCCGGGCATTCTGGAACAGTATTGCGAGGACCAAATTTTCCCCCTTTTTGATCCACGGGCGATCCAGGAAATCTATATGGATTCGGAATATACCAAAGAAGCTAGTCTTCAGTATTTCAAACAGAACCGCTGTCCCAATGGCGATGTGTTTCTTTGCTTGAAGAAGAACAAACAGATCAAAAAGCTGATTGCCCCTGCTCTGGCATCGGAGGAGGGTTGGGAAAAACGTGATGAACAGGATGAGTTTAAAACCATTGATGTGACACTACCAAAAACCAGGCTTCCGTTAAGGATCGTCATTTTAAGAGACCTGGAAACCCGTAAAGACATTCGATGTTTTGGCAGTACAAATATTGGCCTTTCGCCAACGGATATGCTCCAGAAATACCGCTATCGCTGGCTGATTGAAAACGGATTGAAGGATCTGGTTTACAGTTATTTTTTAGACGACATGTACGGCAGCGATCCCCAGAAGGTCGAATTTGAGTTTTACTGTACGATGGTCGCCAGGTTGACCTATGAGTATTTTCTGAAAGAGGTTGGCGGAGAGCACTTTAACCACCAAGACGGCAATAAGACAACCCTGCAAAAGATGCGCAACCTGCTTTTTGAAAAAAACAACCTTACCCTGGAGCAGGATTCAGATGACAATTTCGTCATGACCCTTCTTGATACCAGCGGCAATGATTTGGAGCAACGAGTTGCCTCCCTGCTTGCCGACCGTATGGAGCAAGGGAGAAATAAAGTGCTATGGTGGGGTAATAGAGGCCTGGTCCTCAGGTTTAACAACCAATACAATTCCCAGAAAGTGTCCGGCCAGGGTCTCGAAAAAGTGTCCGAAAAGGAAGGGTAGAATCGTCTGGATACTTGTTGCACTCCATGGAAAACTTCCCTACTGCCGCATACTTAGCTTGTCG
>CAZPCF010000248.1:0-2880 GCA_964585045.1 uncultured bacterium | reverse complement strand
GTTCACTTTATAAAAGGTGTCGTATTTTACGAATTCTTCATCCGTCAGCGCAATGTGGTGCGGCATCGCTTCCGCAGTGATCGGCAAACCCTCCGCCTTCGCGCGCCGGATCATATCCACCGCACCGCACGTTGAAACATGCTGGAAGTGAAGCTGGCATTTGATCAAACGGACTAGTTCAATATCCCGCGCCGTTGCGATATCTTCGGCAGCGCTCGGCCGCCCACGAAGTCCGAGCTTGGTTGAAACGATCCCTTCGTTCATAACGCCGTTCAGACTGATGGTCGGATCCTCGGCATGCGACATGATCGGAAGCCCGTGGGTCGATGCGTACTCATAGGCCCGGCGCGCCACCCCCGAATCCACGACCCAATTCCCGTCATCCGTTACCGCAACAGCGCCGGCTGCCTTCATCTCCGCCATCTCCGAGATCTTCTTGCCTTCACGACCTTGGGTCAGTGTCCCGGCCGGAAAGATATTGAAGTTGAGCACATTCGCGCGTTCCATTTGGTACTTCACGACCTGCGCATTGTCACAGGCGGGCTTCGTATTCGGCATGGTCACACAAGCCACGAAACCGCCCGCGATCGCGGCCTGGGCCCCGGTCTCGATCGTTTCTTTATGTTCGTAACCGGGTTCACGAAAGTGAACATGGAGATCCACCAGTCCCGGCAGGAGATGGAGTTTCTTGGCATCCAGGATCTCCGCCTCTTCCGCCGCGAGGTCCTTGCCCCATTTAACGATACGGTGGCTCTTGATGTAGAGGTCCATCACTTCATCGATCTTGTTGGCAGGATCGACCATGTGAGCATTCCGGATGATCAGGTTCTTGACGGATTGCCCGTTCAGTTTATTTTTCATTTTTCAACGCTCCGCTCAAGAGGTAGAGGACCGCCATGCGGACCGCGATCCCGTTGGTGACTTGTTTGAGGATATAAGACTGCGCGCTGTCCGCAAGAGCGCTTTCGATCTCGACGCCCCGGTTCACCGGCCCCGGGTGCATCAAGATCGCATCGGGCTTCGCGCATTTAAAGAGTTCGGTATTCATCCCGAAGGTGCTGGCGTATTCGCGGATGCTCGGGAACAACGTTTCGTTCTGCCGTTCCATCTGAATCCTGAGAAGCGTCACGGCATCCGCACCATCGATCGCCTTCTTCACATCATGGATCACCTTCACGCCGAGTTCCTCGATCCCCCACGGGATAAGTGTCTTCGGCCCGCAGATCACGACTTCGGCTCCGAGTTTCGTCAAACCCCAGACGTTTGACCGCGCCACGCGGGAATGCAGGATATCCCCGACAAAGACCACCTTAAGCCCCTTGATCTTTCCCTTGATCTCGCGAAGCGTGAACATATCCAGAAGTCCCTGCGTGGGATGCTCGTTGATACCGTCCCCTGCATTCACGATCCCACACTTTGTGTAATTCGAAACGCGATGCGGGGCCCCCGAAGAACCGTGCCGCATCACGATGATATCCACCTTGAGAGCTTCAATATTAGCGATCGTGTCCCACAGGGACTCACCTTTGGTCATGCTGGAGCCGGCACTCGCCATACTGATGGCATCCGCGCTCAAACGTTTTTCCGCGAGTTCGAAAGAAACGCGCGTCCGAGTACTGGGTTCCAGAAAAAGGTTCACCACCGTCTTGCCGCGCATGACCGGGACTTTCTTGACCTCCCGCTGGGAAACTTCGCCGAAAGATTTCGCGGTATCCAGGATAAGTTCGATCTCTTCCGCGGAAAGATCGCGCAGGCCGAGAAGGTCTTTCCGTTGCCACTTGAGCTTGCCGTTCGGTGTCATGGTTTATCCCCTCCGGAGATCACAGCTTCGTCTTTTCCGTCCGTTTCCCTCAATCGGATAATAACCTTATCCTGAAATGCGGTCGGAACGTTCTTGCCCACATAGTCCGCCTTGATGGGCAATTCCCGGTGCCCGCGATCCACGAGCACCGCAAGCTGAATGGCTTTGGGTCTTCCGAAGTCGATCAGCCCGTCCAGCGCTGCCCGGATGGTCCGGCCCGTAAAAAGCACATCATCGACCAAGATCACGATCTTGCCTTTGAGATTGAACGGGATATTTGTTTCGTGGAGTTCGGCCTTAGGACCGGTTTCGCTTAGGTCGTCACGGTAAAGGGTGATATCGAGAATGCCGACCGGGATCTCTTTTTTCTCGATCTCGGAAAGTTTTTTCTGGAGTCGCTCGGCGAGGAAAACACCGCGAGAGCGAATACCGACCAGTGTGAGATTGGCCATTCCTTGATTGCGTTCGAGGATCTCATGGGCGATACGAGCGAGCGCCCGTTCGATCCCCCCCTCGTCAAGAACTTGCTTTTCGGGGGCGGTCATAAGAGGCCTCCTGCGGGCATAAAAAAACCCCGGATCAAATTCCGGGGTTGGTAAAACTGGCCATCCGCCTTCGCTAACGCTTCGGCGGGGTTCGTCCCAGCCAACGGGCTTGGACAAAAAAATACCCCGCACGTCTGTGCAGGGTCATTATAGAGTTCTGTTTTGCATTTCATTTTTCCACCTTTGTCGGCGTCTCGCACCGTCTTAAAAGGATTTCTGAACTGCCCGAACTGCGTGGAATCTACACGCCAAACCACGATTTGTCAAGAAATCAGAAGGGGACAGGCCATTCAATAATGCCTGTCCCCTTCTAAAAGTGAGAAGGCCCTCTCTGTAAGCCGAGTTCTGTTCCCGTCGTTTCACCGTCGGGAGATGACCATCTATCTAGGACCGCCATTGCTGGCAGCCTCGGTCGGCTGACCCGATAAGGTTTCTGCCTTGCGGCAAAAAAGGAACGGGCGTTCCCGATCCGCTCAAATATTTGAGCGGACGCCCCCATCATGTTGAGCCTTTCTTCACGTAGCGATTGCCGCG
>CAZPCF010000247.1:0-2902 GCA_964585045.1 uncultured bacterium | reverse complement strand
TCACGATAGAGTTTGAGCACCTGTTCCAGGACCGGCACCAGCGCCAGGCTCTTTTTCTGGAGGCTCAGCTGCTTCGCATCGTTACGAACAAGAAACATCAGGTCCTCCACCAAGCGAGTAAGCCCGTCCACCTCTTCGCTGATCACCCCGATCGTCCGCTGGAGATCTTCCTGCGAACGAGCCCGCCGAAGCGCAAGATCGATCTCCCCGCGAATGATCGCAAGCGGCGTTTTGAATTCATGAGAAACATTCGAGCTGAATTCCTGCACCGCGCGCGTGGAAGCTTCAAGCCGGTCGATCATCTCGTTCAAGGTCTCGGCCAGACGGTCCAATTCGTCCTGCGTGAACGTTCGAGGGAGCCGGCTTTTCAAATAAGCAGCCGTGATCTTCCGAGCCTGCTGGATCATCCGGTCTACCGGGCTTAAGAAGCGCTTGGCCAGGAACCATCCCGCAAAACATGCTAACGCCACGCCCAGCGGAATAATGACTGCGATGATAAGCCCCAGCCGGGTCAGCGTTTTCTCGATCTCGTAAAGCGGTTTTGCGATCTGGATAATAAAGAATGGCCTGGCCCGGAACCGCACCAGATGGTAATAAAGCCGGATCGGAATTTTCTCGAAGTGGATCGTTTGGTAGGAGTTCCCTTTTTCCATCAGGGCCGAATCGCGTTCATAGTCCGGGAAAAGGATATCCCTTTCCCAGCCACCAAGATTGGACCCGATCAAGGACCGGTCCAAACCGATAATACGCACAAGAAAAAGACTGCGCGTGACCCTGCGCTGTTTTTTCTCCCATTCACGGATCGCCTTGGTGACTTTTGCTTGGAACTCCGCCGGAAAAGCCAAGGTCCCTTTCTCGATCTCGGGAGGGGCTAAGAATTCCGGATCCCTGCGCTCCCGGAAAAAAGTGTCTATCCCATCCTCGATGCTTTGGACCTCCTCATACATGCTCCGTTCCACATCCCGGTAAAGCGCCCTTGAAAGCTCCGTGTACATTAAAAAAGAAAATCCCGCGAGGAACACGGTCATCATGAGCGCATAACCAAGCGTCAGGCGGGACTTGAAGGAACGAAATGGGATCATGGACAAGCGAGACGGTAGCCGGTCCCGCGGATGGTCTCTATCTTGCTTTTGGAGGGAGTTTCCCCGATCTTCTTTCGGAGGAAATTAATATAGACGTCGATCGTATTGCTCATGGGATCAAAATGAAGGTCCCAGACATGTTCCGCGATCGCGGTCCGTGAGACGACCTCCCCTGCGTGGCGCATCAGAAACTCGAGCAGCGAAAACTCTTTTTGCGACAAAGAGATCTCCTGCTCTCCGGCCCACGCCTGACGCTTGATGAGGTCCAATTTCAAATTCGCGCACTGAAGCACGGTCTTGTCCGTGATGTGCGGCGGCCGGCGAAAAAGCGCCCGGATCCGCGCCAGCAATTCCTCAAAGCTGAACGGCTTGGTCAAATAATCATCCGCGCCCTGATCGAGCCCCTTGATCTTGTCTTCGACCGAATCCTTCGCCGTCAGGATCAGCACCGGTGTGATCTTTCCTTCCATCCGGAATTTATGGCAAAGCTCCACACCGCTCATCTTGGGAAGCATCCAGTCCAGGATCAAAAGATCATAGTCATTGGTCATGGCATATTCCCAACCTTTTTCACCGTCATAGGCGATATCCACGGTATAGTGCTCTTCTTTTAAGCCGCGCTCCAGAAAGCTCGCCATCTTCTTTTCATCTTCAACGATCAGGATCCTCATAACGTTCTCCTATTCTCCTTCCGGATCAAAATGGACCGTCACATCCGCGGTGGGATGGTGAGCTTTGATCTTGTCGATCAGAGATTCGGTCATATCGTGCGCTTTTTTAAAATCATCTTCGCCCCGGATCTCAATATGGAAATCCAGGAACAAAAGATTGCCGACCATCCGGCTACGGAGGCTATGCACCCCTACGATCGACGGATGATGCCGAAGGATAAGCATCTTTATCGTTTTTAGCTCAGTATTCGAAAGCCCCCGGTCCAAAAGCTCTGAAACAGCTCGTTTAAAAATATGGATCGCTTCTTTAAAAATATATGCTGCCACCAGTATTGACACGACCAGGTCCCATGCGACCTTCCCCGTCCATCCGACAAGGGCCAGGGCCGCGATCACTCCTATATAAGAAATAAAATCCATGGAATAGTGGACTTTTTCCGTACCGAGGATCAGGGACCGGTTCTTTTTGGAAAGGACCTTGAGACGCCACGCGAGCAGGAACGTCACGGTGCCGGAGAAAACGATCACCCCGATCCCCAACGGGATCTCGGAAACAAAACTCCCTTGAAAGAAACGGCGGACGGATTCATAAACCACGAACGAACCGCTCAACATAATGAAAAGGCTCTGAAAAAGTCCCGCGAGACTTTCGACTTTGCCATGGCCATACGCGTGCTCAGCATCGGGCGGCTTCGATGCTTCCCGGAACGCAAAAAAATTCAGCGCGGACATCAACATATCCAGCATAGAATCCAGGGCCGAGGCCATGATCGCCATGGAGTTTGTTATAATCCCGGCCGAGAATTTCACAACGGTTAAAAGCAACGCCACCCCCACAGACAGGATGATCGCCTGCCGGGCCTGCTTCATGTATTGCTCCATACTTTCATGTGTCATGATGAACTTAGGTCCGTTGTCATGTTGTCACGCACTTCAAGATAGATGGCTAGATCTTCGGCGGAAAAACAAATATACCGGATCTCGTCAAAATCTTTTTCAAATTCCACGCCGGTCGCGAGTGCGATCCTCGCCGCCCGTTCCTTGGGATAGCCATAAACGCCTTGAATGATCGACGGAAATGCGACGGTCCGGAGCCCATTTCCTTTGGCCAGTGCAAATCTGTTCCGGTAGGCGCCTCGCAAAAGTGCG
>CAZPCF010000246.1:0-2905 GCA_964585045.1 uncultured bacterium | reverse complement strand
AACGCGCAACGGTCAATGCCGGCCTTGCCGGCAGGCAGGCGCAACGCAAAATCGTTCGTTGCGCTTTACGCGTTGTGCGTTGGGCCGGTTACATACCTTTATTCTTTAAAGCGTTGTATTTTTCGATCAGCCGTTCCCGTTCCGCGCCCTTAAAATGATCGATCAGGAGGATGCCGTTCAGATGGTCTATTTCGTGCTGGATGACACGAGCGAAAAAATCTTCGACCTCGCCCGTGCGTTTTTTCCCGTGACGATCTTGGAAGGTCAGCCGGAGTTTGGTGGCGCGCACGATCTCCGCGGAGATCCCGGGCAGGCTCAAACATCCTTCGGGCGCGACCGCGGTCCCCGACTTTTTTTCGATCACGGCGTTTACCATGACATGTTCTTGGCCGTGGCGCAGGGTCGGGCATGCAATGAATATTTGTTGGGAGATCCCGATCTGGGGGGCGGCGAGGCCCACGCCATCGGAGGTGTGCATCGTCGTGATCATGTCGTCAAAAAGCTTCTGCATCGCGGGACCAAAATCGGTCACGGGCTCCGCTTTTTTCTTGAGGACCGGATCGGGATAAGTGCGGATCTTAAGTTTCGCCATGATTTTCCTTAATAAAAAAATAAACGGGTAATCATGACTGTCCTCGTTTTCAATTCAAAGATATCTATTGAGAACGAGGGCGCCATGATTTTCCTTAATTAAATAGTGAACAAGAAATCATGTGCTGCCCAAGTCGCCATCTCAAAAAGACTAAGAAAGACTTGGGCGCCATGCGCGAATTATATCACCGCGTACGGTGTACGGCGTACGAAGATTTTTTGTGCCGTACGCGTCACGCCGTACTCCTTACATGTTTTTTATCAAAGGACAAGCCCCACTGCCTGTTTGGTGAGGGACTTGCCTTTTTGCGCATTTTGCTCGCTTTCACTCAGAGTTGTTCCCGCGGTCATGTTTTGGAGCATTTTTGCGAGGCTTTGCGCCCATCCGGCAAAGACGGCCTGGGTGTTGGTGAATTTCTGGTATTTGCCGACCGTCATGGCCTTCAGACTCATCTTATCGCCGGAACCGGATCGCACTTCCGCGAACTCCATCATGAGCTGTCCGGTCGTGCCATCGGTGATCATACCTTCGAAAGCTGTCTTGCCGTCCTTATCAAAAGGAAGCGGTACCGGCGACATCACCGACGCTGCTGTCAGCCCGGCATTTAAAAGCCGGTCAGGGGTTTCGATGTTTGTGAGCGCTAAACTGATCACAAGCGCGTGACCTGAAGGATCGGAGGTGACCGTAAAACCGCTTTTTTGCAGTTGCGCCTCGACGTCTTCGCGGAATTCCTTGGCAAGATTTTCAAGCTCTCCGGTATCACAGGAGCTCTGGTTGTCGAGATGGCTCAAGTTGACCGGCGCTACCTTGATGGTCCTATAGCCTGCGAAGCTGGTTCCTTTCGGGACATACTCCTGCTTGAAATAGGTCCCTTCCTGGAGATCGGAGTAATCCTGCAAAAATCCGGAAGGTGTTCCCACGCTTGCCGTTGAGCAACCCGAGAACGACAGGGCGAGTAATACCAGGATAAAGCATGGAAGGTGAACGGTCCTTTTCGGGCTCATGATCATTTTCCTCTCGAGTTTGAGTTCATTAGAAAAAAAATTTCTTTGACCGGGTTCATTATCCCCCGCTTTCAACGTTTGGTAAATAAAAAATATCGGAAAACTGGCCGGAAAACGGGTGCCGTTAGATGACGCGCACACAGCGTTACCCGTTAAATGCTTTTCTAAGGATCACCTCGCCGATATTTCGAGCTAAAAGCTCATTGCCGTTTTGAGTGCAATGGCCAAAGTCGCCGCCAAACATATCCACAAAATACTCTCTATAACCGGCCTTCTTTACCGCCTCCTTGAATACTCGCTCGTTATCTACAAAGATAACGCCTTCCTTTTTCTCAAATATTCTTTTTAGCGGTTCCACATTACGCATAGGGTACTGCACGCAAATCAATCTTATCCCGCGTTTATCCAGAATTTCTTTCAAGCTACGGTAATTATTGGCTGAGACCGGATTATACTGCCATGGCCCCATTCTATGAGCCTTTTCGGCATATTCTTTTGCCAGCTCCGGCTCGCCTTTTTTTTCGTATAACGACGCCACGGCTTCAAGTATACGGTCGTTTCTTGGATTAAGCCCAATGGCTTTCCTGAAAGCGTCTTCGGCTAGAGAGAATTTGTTTTGATCTTGATAAAGCCGTCCTAAATTGACATAGGTCTCTTCGTTTTCAGGATGGAGCTCGATGGCTTTCTTGAAAGAGTCCTCGGCCTGGGAGAATTTGCCTTGCTCCCAGTAAAACCACCCTAGTCTTGCATAAACATTGCCGTTTTTCGGATCATGCTCGATGGCTTTCTTGAAAGAATCTTCGGCTTGGGAGAATTTGCCCTGATCTTGATAAAGCCGCGCTAATTTGACGTAGGCAATATCGCTTTTGGGGTTGAGCTCGATGGCTTTCTTGAAAGAATCTTCGGCCTGGGAAATTTTGTTTTGGTCTTGATAAAACCGCCCTAGATCAATGTAGGCATAACCGTTCTCGGGGTTGAGCGCGATGGCTTTTTTGAAGGAGTCTTCGGTTAGAACGGGTTCAGCATAAGATTCTTTTAACCCGGCACCCGGAAGATAAGTTCGGGCTTTTCCGGGAACCCGCCTATCTTCGTCAGGCTTATAAAGTCCCATTTCCTTGGCTTTTGTCGAGAGACGCAAACCAAGAAGTTTTATCAGTTTATAAGTCCTAAAAGACCTCATGAAAAGTATCCCCTTTGAAGTAGTGGCGGCTTCAAAAGGCATATGGGCTCCCCCGTCATTAACTC
The DNA here is from genome assembly GCA_964585045.1 of uncultured bacterium. Taxonomy (GTDB): domain Bacteria; phylum Omnitrophota; class Omnitrophia; order Omnitrophales; family Aquincolibacteriaceae; genus Aquincolibacterium. The sequence continues at coordinate 64 of CAZPCF010000246.1, read as the reverse complement.
CCATCATTGCAACCACCATGTCCGGATGATACTCGGCCAAATAAGATTCTACGTGACTTAATAT
>CAZPCF010000245.1:0-2949 GCA_964585045.1 uncultured bacterium | reverse complement strand
TCCATATCGGCCATCGACGTCATGATCTCGGAAAGCGACGCGCCGAAATAAAGGTCCTTGAGGTCTGTCCCGCCATAAAGCGGATTGTTGTAACGACACGCGAAGTAACTCGCGAAACCCATGAGTGCCGTGTATTGTTCAAAAGTGCTGCTCTTCGGATCACTCTTGCTCGCAAGAGCATACGGCGTTTCAGGCGCCATATCAAAAAGGTCCCAGAAATGGGGATCGTTCACGATGGCGTTGAAATTCTGTTCAAATTGATCGGCGGTAATTTGCAAGGGAGTTCCCGTTTGCGTATCTGTCCCAAAATTCACGACCGTACTTCCCGGTACGTCGCTCACACTGTCGACGTGCCAACCGCCCGTATTCACCGGTCCGGTCCAAACGCCCGTTCCCGTTCCTTCATGGGGGATCATCCCGTACGCGACAACGTTCCCGTCATCGTCCCATGCAGCAGGCTCATAGGTGTACCACGTGTAATCATAGGTATAAGGAACAGAGCCCTCTACCGTATCCGGCGCATAACTCGGAGATCCAAGCGTCGCATTTCCTCCGTTATTGACCCATGAATACGGGAAATTGATCTCAACGTCGGTACCCGCACTGTGCCGGTTCTGATAGATCGGATACTCTCTCCGAAGAATGTTCCAGGTCGCGGTCAGATCAAAGGTGATCCACCTCGACCACAGCGAATAAGAATCCAGGATCTCGGCCGGTACTTTCGCTTTGGCACGGGCTTCGCGAACGAGCGGGCTGTTCTCCACGATATCAGTTAAAGTATCTCTATAAGAAGCCGGAAGAGGCCTTTGCTGCTCTTTCTCCCTCTGGATCCGTTCTGCCGCTTCCTTGGCGTTCTCGGCCGCTGCGCTCATCGGACCGGCCACGGTTCCGGCTACCGCAGTCCTCTTAGCGGCTGCTTTAGCCTCTTTGGCCTTTTGGGCCTCGGCCTTTGCCGCTTCCTCTCTTTCGGTCCTTTCTTTCTGGTACATCGTGATCTTTTCCTGCGCAAGAACCATGTCATCGATCAGAAGGTTCAGCTCACCAAGGCGTTCCTGGTCATACAAAATACGGGATTGTGACAGGCCCGCGCTCGCATATCGGGAACCAAACCGGTGGAGATTCCGTATGTCCTCAATGATCGCTTCCCGGGTATAGCCTTTTTTAACATCCACGCGGACTGTTTCCCGGATAGTGGTCAGGGCATCCCGGCGACCCAGGGGGACCGTTTTGAGCAGAAAGTCCGAGAACGCATCATCTGCATCGTCCAATTCGTTCTCAGCCGCGCGAATGTCCTTTTTGATCACTTTCGTCTCGCGCACCACGGGTTTTGCTTCGGATTTTAATTTGGCGACCGTCTCCTTGAGATCTCCGAATGCACGGGAGAAGTCCTCGACGGACCCGACTTTTTCGGATCGGATGTCCGCAAGAAGAGCCCGGGCCATCGCGGCCGCCTGCTCACGGACTGATGGATTTTGGATCGCGGTCACCTGCCTTCGAAGATAATTTTCGACCATCCCGATCACGACAGCTTTTTCGCTGCCCGGTATTACCCTCGCTGGTTTCTCCGCAACCTTTTCTTTGGACGGCGGAGCGGGTTTTTCCGCCGGCACAGCCTCTTTCAACTGGTAACCCTTGGCCTGCAGGCCTTTTTCCATGGAAGCGATGACCTCGTCGACCGTAGCCTTGCCGATTCCAAAATCCCGAAGCGCGGCCTGGCCCGCGGGCGATCCGTACCAAGCGGTATATGCATCATAGATCTCGCCTTTTTCCTGTACAATTTGATATCGATCGTAAAGAGCTTTCTGGGCCACCCTAAGGGCCTCGTCTCTGGCCACTTGTCCGTAGGGGTCTGCCGTGCCCCTGGTAAGCAGCCAATCGAACTTCGTCAGGGTTTTGCCTGTGTCGCGATCTCGAGCGCCGGTCGCCTTGTCCCCAAAGAATGCCAACAAAACCGGCACGACCTCGCTGGGTACTTCGACGCTGTAGTCCTTGACTTCCTGGCCGGTGAATACGCTCCCGATCTTTCCAAAAATGCTGAGCGGCGGATAGGCCCGGTAGTTCAAGTAGATCTTGCCGTCTTTTGCGGTGTACGCGCCGCTCGTATGAGGGTCGGTGAAATCGATCCTCTGCAGATAATCGAGCGCCTCGTCGGAATGGCCTGACAGGATCTTATCCTGTTTGACCAGGCCGGCGATCCAATCTTTCAATTGCGTTTCGGCTTGGGCCGGAGTTATCTCAGCCGGCTTTAAGGCTTCCGGCGCAGGTTTTTCCACTGCCACCGGGGCTTTTTCTTCGGGCTTCACTTCCGGAGGTTTCACAGCCTCCGCCACTTTTTCATCAAGTCCCTTCACGGGTTCCATTGCAGGAGCTTCAGCCGTAACGGGCCGCGCGGCAAAAGTGGAAACGGCGATCATCACCCGCGACGCAAGACGATCCAGTTCTTCAGGGACCATTGCCGCACGGATCGCGGCTTCTAGTTCACCTCTCTCCACCAAAACCTGCGGTAAAGCCTCCAACTCCTTTAACAGTTCGGTCCGATGGGCTTCAACCACTCTGTCCGGCCCCACTTGAGTCACCGCTTTGGTCTGATGGGCCAAAACATCAGTCAAGGCTTCCTGTTCTCTTTCGTCCAGGGCATCGAGCTGCTCAGACATAATCGCATCGAGGAACACGCTGATACCTTCCTGCATCTTCGTCTGCTGGGCCATCGCTTCCGCGTCCACGGTGCGAACCACTTCCGGAGCGGCTTGAGCACTTTGTGCCCCTAGTGACATGAACATGCTGATGCCACCCAGTGTCCCCGCCCACTTCAGGACGTTTTTTCCACCAAGCGTATAAACAACCGCCGCTCTCCCCTTCCGTCGCGCATAAAATGCATTAAGGGCAAGGAAAGTGATAATGACCGCTCCGGCAATCCTATACCCATGTGCGGAATACCTTACCACGCTG
>CAZPCF010000244.1:0-2957 GCA_964585045.1 uncultured bacterium | reverse complement strand
GTTTCAGTTTTTATCCGACCAAGAACCTGGGCGGCATCGGCGACGGAGGCATGGTCACCACCTCGGACGAAAATCTTTTGAAGCGGGTCATCCAATATCGCAATCTTGGGAAGGGCATCGACGATCCGTTCGTCCACGATGAGATCGGCTGGACGAGCCGCCTGGACAGCCTCCAGGCCGCGTTCCTCAGCATCAAGCTGAAATTCCTGGATGAGCTGAACCGGGAGCGCCGCGCGGTCGCCGAGATGTATCACAAAAAACTTGCCCCGACCCCGCTCGGCCTTCCGCGAGAGGTCCCTGAGGCCTATCACGTTTACCACCTTTACGTGGTCCGCGTACCGGACGGAAAAAGGAACGCACTCAAAGAACACCTCGCGGCCCAAGGGATCCCGACCATGATCCATTACGCGACCCCGGTCCACGCGCAGCCCATCATGAAAAAGCACAAGACCCGCAAGGTGAAACTGCCCGTCACAGAAAAACTCCGCGAGGAGGTCCTGACCCTGCCGCTTTTCCCGGGCATGACCGAGCCGGAAGTGGATGCCGTGGCCGGTGCCATCCAACGGTTCTTCGGAACGTAATATGCAAAAGCCGCTACGCAAAGTCGTTTTTATTGACCGGGATGGCGTCATCAATGTGGACCTCTGGAAGTATGTCGAGTCCTGGAAGGAATTCCGTTTTGAAAAAGGCGCGTTGGAAGGGCTCAAGGCCCTAAGCGAAAAAGGATTCGACATTTTTATTATCTCGAACCAGGCCGGCGTGGGGGACGGGGTCTTTACCGAGGCCGCCATGTGGAAAGTGCATGAAAAGATGATCGCGGCCATGGCCAAGCGTGACATCAAGATCCGCGGCGCAAGGTATTGCACACATGGCAAGAAAGCCAAATGCGACTGCCGCAAGCCCAAGACCGAGATGCTTGAAAAAGCCGTCGCGTTTGTCAACTTCGACAGAAAAAGGACCTATTTCGTCGGCGATAAATTGAGCGATCTTGAGACCGGTAAAAATTTTGGCATCCGGACGATCCTGGTGCGGACCGGATACGGCCAGGAGACGGAAAAAAAGCTGACGAAGAAGCTCCAGCCCGATCACATCGTTAACGATCTCAGAGACGCAGTGCCGTTCATTTTAAAAGGGGCTGCATGAGACTGCGAAAGTTACGGGCCGTTATAAAAGATTGCGGGATGAGCGCCTTCAGGGGACAGGCATTGAGTGATTGCCTGTCCCCTGAGGTTGTGACCCGCAGCAACCTCATGCAACCCGCCATAACTTCACGTCACCCTTCGTGGCCTTTGGCATAACCTCATGAAGATCGACATCATTCACGCCACGGCCGGGGAAGGGCATCGCAGGATCGCGATGGCGGTCCAGGACGGCCTCGCGCGTCTCGATCGAAGCGACCTTCAGGTCCGTCTTCTCAACTGCCTCGATTACACCGACGCCGCTTTTCAAAAAACCTACGCCCCCTTTTACTACTGGTCCGTACGGCACGCTCCGAACCTTTGGGGCTGGGCCTATGAAATGCTGGATCATGCATGGGTCTACCGGCTCATCCGGCCGCTGCGCGCGCTCACGAACACCCTCCATGCGAAGCGGTTGCTCGCGGATATCGTCAAGAACCAGCCCGACGTGATCGTCTCGACCCATTTTCTTCCGCCCGAGATCCTGGGCCGCGCCAAGCAAAGGGGATTGATCAAATCAAAAATGATCACCGTCGTCACGGATTTTTATCCTCATACGTTCTGGGTCAATCCCGGGACCGATCATTACTGGGTCATGGCCGAGGAGACCCAGCGGGACCTGGTCCGGCGCGGCATTCCGGACGGGATCATCACCGCCGGCGGCATTCCCATCCTTCCGGCCTTCAAACCTAAAGGGAGAAAACTCGAGATCCTGAAAAAACACGGCTTCGAAGAAGACAGGTTCACCCTTTTTCTTACAAGTGGCAGCTTTGGCCTCGGACCCCAAGAGGCGATCTTAGAAGAACTCAAGGCCTTTAAGGACAAGGTCCAGTGTTTCGTGGTCTGCGCCAGCAACAAAGAACTCCGTGCGATCCTTGAGAGCAAAACCTATCCTTATCCCGTGAAGATCTTCGGATTCATCGACTTTATGCCCGATCTCATGGAAGCAAGCGATCTCATGGTCGCGAAATCCGGAGGCTCCACAACTTCTGAGGCCCTGACCAAGGGCGCGGTCATGGTCGTCATGGCGCCGATCCCCGGACAGGAGACCCGGAATGTGAGACTCCTGAAAATACGCGACGCCGCGTATTTCCTGAACGACCCGCATGAGATCCACGCGATCGTCCAAGGCATCCTGGACGATCCTTCGACCTTGCAGAAAAAGCGTGACGCCATCCGCCACCTGGCAAAGCCCGATGCTTCCGAAGATCTCGCCAAAATGATACTCGCCGGAAAATAGTTCTTATGCCAAAGAACGGATCTCTCCTTTTTCTCAATGCCTTGAAAGAAGACGGCATTGAGCATGTCTACATCCCGAGAAAAGGTCCGGGGCCTTCGACGAAAAAGGAGCCGGGCCCCACAAGTCCCGAGGAGCGAGTCGCGAGCCCTGGTATTTCAGAACTCCGCGACAAGGTCCTGCGATGCAAACTTTGCGCTGAACTCGCGAAGACCCGCAACAAGATCGTTTTTGGTTCCGGCGATCTCCGGGCCCAGTTCGTTTTTGTGGGCGAAGCCCCGGGCGCCGATGAAGACCAACAGGGGCTTCCCTTCGTCGGACGCGCCGGCCAACTTTTGACCAAGATCATCGAAGCCATGGGCATGACCCGCGATCAGGTCTTCATCTGCAACGTTCTCAAATGCCGGCCCCCGAACAATCGTCCACCGGCACCCGGAGAAGTCGCGAACTGCCGTCCCTTTCTCAAACGCCAGATCGAGCTGATCGCTCCGAAGGTGATCGTGGCTCTCGGCAATCACGCCGTCAAAGCGCTTCTCCAAACC
>CAZPCF010000243.1:0-2972 GCA_964585045.1 uncultured bacterium | reverse complement strand
GGTCTTGAAAAACCAGATGTGGGAAACCGGCGTCACGAGGTCGATATGCCCCATCCGCTCACGCCGAACGCGAGCCTGGGTCACTTCCACGCCGCAACGGTCGCAAACGATCCCCTTGTGCTTGATGCGTTTGTACTTGCCGCAAGCGCATTCGTAATCCTTGGTGGGACCAAAAATACGTTCGCAGAAAAGTCCGTCTTTTTCCGGCTTGAGCGTCCGGTAATTGATCGTCTCGGGTTTTTTGACCTCGCCCCGCGACCATTTGCGAATGGATTCGGGGGACGCGATGCGGATCGAAACAGAATCAAAAGTATTCACGCTGTAGTTCATACTTTGAGTTTCTCCCTGGCTTCTTCCTGTTTGTCTTCCGCGGATTTTTCTTTGGTTTCGGAGTGCGGCAATTTACCGCCTGCTGTGCGCTCAGGATCGATGTCGAGCCCAAGAGCCTGAAGTTCTTTAACAAGAACGTTGAAAGATTCCGGCGTGCCGGCGTGGAGCGCGGGTTCACCTTTAACAATAGCCTCATAAACGCGCGTTCTACCGACCACGTCGTCTGACTTCACGGTGAGAAGTTCCTGAAGCGTGAAAGCCGCACCGTACGCCTCAAGCGCCCACACTTCCATCTCTCCAAAACGCTGACCGCCGAACTGCGCCTTACCGCCGAGCGGCTGCTGCGTCACAAGGGAGTATGGCCCGATCGACCGCGCGTGGATCTTGTCATCCGCGAGATGCGCGAGCTTTAACATATAGATGTAACCGACCGTGATCTTTTCATCGAATTTGTCTCCGGTGCGGCCGTCGTAAAGCGAGATCTTTCCGTCGTTGGGGACCTTCGCGTCTTTCATGACCTGCCGGATCTCTTCTTCCGTGGCGCCGCTAAAAACCGGTGTTTCCACATGGAGCCCGAGCGTTTTGGCCGCCCAACCCAGATGCGTCTCAAGGATCTGGCCGACGTTCATACGTGACGGCACACCAAGCGGGTTCAGGACGATCTCCACCGGAGTTCCATCCGCGAGAAACGGCATATCCTCTTCCGGAAGGACCTTTGCGATCACACCTTTATTTCCGTGACGACCGGCCATTTTGTCGCCGACCGAGATCTTACGTTTCGAGCAAACATACACTACGACTTTTTTGATGACCCCCGGAGGAAGTTCGTCGCCTTTTCTTACACGATCGGTCTCGCGGGTCCGTTCAGCTACGAGCTCATCGATCTCGTCGCCCCAAACGCGGGCGATCTTTTTAATATTTTCTTCGAGGTCCGGATCCTCGTCGATCCGGAGCGAATCCCAATCGCAGCCATCCAATTTCTTGAGGTCGCCTTTGGTGATCACGTGCCCGCTCTTCATGAGCACTTCGCCCAGAACATCATCGAGCAGGTCTTCGGAAAGCTTTCTCCCTATCACCATATCTGAGACCTTGTGCAGACGTTCGCGCTTCAGAAGATCGATGCGCTCGTTGTAGCGCTCCTTGATCTCATTGATATCCTTATTTTCCTGGCGCCGTTCTTCTTTAGTCTTGGCGGCCGATTCTTTGCGAGCGAACACCTTCACATCCACCACAACGCCCTCCACGCCCGGCGGCACGGAAAGGGATGCATCACGCACATCTCCGGCCTTTTCGCCGAAGATCGCGCGGAGGAGTTTCTCCTCAGGAGAAAGTTCGATCTCGGATTTTGGGGTGATCTTTCCGACCAGAATATCGCCGGGCTTCACTTCCGCGCCGATGCGGATCACACCTTCTTTATCGAGATCTTTCAAGGCTTCTTCGCTCACGTTCGGGATATCGCAGGTGATCTCTTCATTGCCGAGCTTCGTATCACGCGCTTCGATCTCGAACTCTTCAATATGAAGTGAGGTGTAAACATCTTCTTTGCAAAACTTTTCGCTGACGATGATGGCGTCCTCAAAGTTGTAACCGCGCCACGGCATGAACGCCACGAGCACGTTGCGCCCGAGCGCAAGTTCACCGCCCTGCGTCGCCGCGCCGTCCGCGAGGATGTCCCCGCGTTTCACCTTATCGCCAATTTCGACAAGAGGACGCTGGTTGATGCAAGTGCCGGCGTTGGACCGCTTGAATTTTCTGAGTTTGTAAACAAAGTCGTCAACGACGATCTCGTCGGAAGAGACCGCTTTCACGGTGCCGCGGGATTTGGCCTGAACGACCGCCCCGGAGTCTTTCGCCACATGGCGCTCCATCCCGGTTCCTACGAAAGGGGCCTCGGGAATAAGAAGCGGCACGGCCTGGCGTTGCATGTTCGAGCCCATAAGAGCGCGGTTCGCGTCGTCGTGTTCCAAGAACGGGATCAAAGCCGCCGCCACGCTCACAAGCTGGCGGGGCGACACATCCATATAATCGATCTCTTCGGGTTTCTTTTTTGGAAAATCCCCGCGAGCACGGCACGAAACCGCATCTGATGTAAAATGACCGCTTTTATCAAGCGGTGCGTTGGCCTGCGCGATCACATATTTGTCTTCTTCATCCGCAGTAAGGTAATCGATCTGGTCCGTCACACGGCCCCTCACGACCTTGCGATACGGGCTCTCAAGGAATCCGATATCGTTGACGCGGGCGAATGTACTCAAAGACGAGATCAAGCCGATGTTCGGGCCTTCCGGTGTTTCGATCGGACAAACACGGCCGTAATGTGATGGGTGAACGTCGCGGACTTCAAAGCCCGCGCGCTCTCTTGAAAGACCGCCGGGACCGAGCGCGGAAAGACGGCGTTTATGCGTCAGCTCCGCCAAAGGATTCGTTTGGTCCATGAACTGCGACAACTGGCTGCGTCCGAAAAAATCCTTGATCGCTGCGGAAATAAGTTTCGGGTTGATCAGGTTGTGCGGCATCGCGGCTTCGAGGTCATAAATGGACATGCGCTCCACGCAGGAGCGCTTCATGCGCGCCAGACCCACGCGGAACTGGTTCTGCAAAAGCTCACCGACGGAACGCACGCGACGATTACCGAGATGGTC
>CAZPCF010000242.1:0-2983 GCA_964585045.1 uncultured bacterium | reverse complement strand
TTCTCGCGGGTTCCAGCATCGGAGCTCTTATCGGTGCGCTTTGGGCCGCAGGTTATGATTCTCATGAGATAGAGAAGATCGCTAAATCCCTGGGCAAGAAAAACGCATTCTTCAAACTGCTGGGCTTCCGGGACATTTCGGCGATCCATCGCGGATTTTTTAAGGGGAATCAGATCACGCAGTTCCTGTCCGAGTATTTGAAGGATATGACGTTCTTGGACCTCAAGGTTCCGGTCAAAATGGTGGCGACAGACCTTTTAACCTCAGAAGAAGTGGTCTTGGATTCCGGCAGCGTGTTGAACGCGGTCCGCGCGTCGATCTCGATCCCGGGTTTTCTGCGGCCTTATCCTTACAAGGGAAGCTATCTGATCGATGGGGGGATCGTGGATCCGCTGCCGGTGAAGATCCTCTCCAATATGGGTGTTCGCAAGATCATCGCGGTCAACGTCCTGCCGGCTCCCAAGGATCTGATCGAGCGCAATGAACTGCGGCGCAAGGCCTTTCACCAAGGGTTTCAGCAACGGGGCTATTGGCAGCGGATCGTGATGAAGACCCTGGATCGCGTTCAGCGGCGCTACACGGCCAATATCTTTAACGTCCTGATGAACTCCATCATGTTCACCGAATTCGAGATCGCGCGTATGGAGGGGAGCGAAGCCGATATTTTTATCCATGCGGTCGTTCCCGATGCCCACTGGATCGAGTTTTTTTCCGTGCACAAGTTCATCGATGAAGGCGTGAAGAAGGCTCGTGAACAGCTGGCGGACATACGCCAGCTTCTGCTAGAATAAGGCTTCGGGTGCTTTGTAATCCTAACGGAGAATTCCAAGTGAAAGAGATCGTCATCGCGGGTGCGGTCCGGACTGCCCAGGCAAAATTGGGCGGAGCCCTCAGGGACCTTACCAATCAAAAGCTCGGAGAGGTCATTCTTAGAGGGCTTTTAGAGCGTGCGCACCTCGATCCCAAAGCCGTGGATGAGGTCATCTTTGGCTGTGTGGGGCAGCAATCCGACGCCCATAATGTGGCCCGTGTTATGGCTTTGATGGCAGGGATCCCGCAGTCGGTCCCGGCCTTTACCGTCAACAGGAATTGCGCTTCCGGGATGCAGGCCATCGTGAGCGCGGCCCAGATGGTTCTGGCAGGTGATGCCGATCTGGTGGCGGCGGGCGGGGTCGAGGTCATGTCCGCGGTGCCTTTTGTGAACCGTGATCTTCGATTCGGGAAAAAGCTCCGCGATTCCAAGATGATCGACTCTCTTTGGGAAGGCCTCAGGGATCCTGTGTCCGGGATGATGATGGGGGAGACCGCCGAGGCTCTGGCCGAAGAGTTCAAGATCAGCCGGTCAGAACAGGATGAGTTCGCGCTTGGTTCCCACCAAAAAGCTGCACAGGCAGTGCGGTCCGGAAGGTTCAAGGCCGAGATCCTTCCGGTGATCTTTTCCCCGAAGTCCAAGAGGGATAAAACTCCCGCGGTCTTCGTCGATGATGAAAGCCCCAATCCGGCATTGACCCTCCAGGAGCTTCAGGGCTATCCATCCGTTTTTAAAGAGCAGGGAACTGTGACCGCCGGAAACTCATGTCCTATCTCCGATGGTGCCGCTGCGGTACTTGTGACCCATCGAGGCAAGGCCGAAGAACTTGGCTTGCCGGTCCTTGCGACGCTCCGGAGCTGGGCCTTTAGCGGGGTGGATCCGCGGCGCATGGGGATCGGTCCGGTGGATTCGACCCAAAAGGCGCTTCAAAAGGCGAAACTTTCCATGAAGGATATCAAACTGGCGGAGCTGAATGAGGCTTTCGCGGCACAGTGCCTTGCAGTGGTAAGGTCACTTGGGCTCGATGGCGAAGTTGTCAATGTGAACGGGGGCGCGATCGCTTTGGGGCATCCGGTCGGCGCGACGGGGACGCGGATCGTTGTGACCTTGCTTCATGAAATGAAAAGGCGGGGTGTCTCGCTGGGGCTTGCGGGGTTGTGCGTGGGCGGTGGGCAGGGTGGCACGCTGGTTTTTGAACAGAAATAAACTTCGAACGGGGTAAAGAAAAAACAGATTTTTTCGATAACGTTTTAAGCTATAATGACGCCTCATAACGGCGATGTACGGATCATGGGTTTTTATAAAGAAAGGGCAATATGCGTAAGTTGAGTCTAGGGTTCGTATTGCTGTTCCTGTTTCAACTCGGGGCTTCTGCTCCCAAAACTCCGGTGGATTCCAAGCAAACCTCTCCGATCTCCAAAGCATCCAAGACAAAAACATCGTTGTCTTCGGCGGCGACCCCACTGGCTCTTGGGGATCAGATTGTTAAATTTTTTGGGCGCAAAACCGGAAAAGAACTGATGATGGAAAAGGCCGGGAATGTGGCCGGCGCGGGGGCCGCTGCCACTCAAGCCCTTGTCGGGAAGCCTTCGGTCCGGACTGCGCCTGCCACGCCACTGAAACCGGGATATGTTCCTCCTCCGCCGACGCCGCGTGCTTCTGTGCCCCAGATCCGCCAGGAGATCCAGAAGATATTTGAGCTGAATAAGAAGATCAAGAACGTGCAAAGCGGGCGTTCCGTGCAGCTTCAACGCGTTCAGGAGCAGGCGCGCATCCATCAAAAGATCCTCAATGAACTGGAAGCTTCACAAAAACAGACGAAGGGTCAGAAGGCTTCCGCGAAGAACGCCCTTTTAGCGCAAGAAAAGTTACGCATCATTCATGAAGAAACCCAGCGAAATGCTCAGATGATCAACGGTCTTAAGGAAGTGCCTGCCGGGACGGTTTCAAAAACCGCCGAAAAAGTGAAGACCGTCGCTTCCTGAGAAAAGGCCCATGGCCCAGAAGCGTTCCGGATTCCCGCCCGATTGCGTCGAAGAGAACGGTAATTTGCTCCAGGTCTTCCTGGATCGTGCCCGCTTTTTCGGATCCAAAAAGGCCCTTTTTTACAAGGTCCAAGGCGAATACACCGGCTTATACAGCTGGCAGGATTGGATGAAGATCGTCCGGGAG
>CAZPCF010000241.1:0-2986 GCA_964585045.1 uncultured bacterium | reverse complement strand
ACAATGTGCCAGTTCGGTGTAAAGCGCAGAACATCCGCTCCGAGATAGCGCAATGTCTTATTAACATACTCCTCAAGCTTAGGACGAAAGAACCCATGGTCAAAACGAATGACCAGAGGTTTCACTTTGTATTCCTTCATCAAATAACACAGCGTGTAAGTGCTATCCTTCCCGCCGCTAAAGGGCACGAGACAATCGTAGTCATGTTTGGCACGGTATTTTTCGATCAAGTTATCCAGCTCTTGTTTTCGCTTGACCCAGTCGATCTTTCCTTGCTTGTATTCTTGTTGACGACAAATATTACAGACGCCTGCCGAATCAAATTCGATGGTTTCATAAGTTTCAGGTAATACGCATTTGCTACACCGGCGCAAATTGTTCATGATGAATACATCCTTAAGGTTAAATTGTCCGAGTTTCTTTAAAGCTTGGTTTCCCCGCGATGGAATCGTTCATGAGGGGTGTGCCCATCCGAAGATCTCGCCGCGCTCGTTTGCCGATGATGGCTTGAAGGAATCTTGGTTTCAATCCATTGGCCGGACGCACGGATCGAATGTTTTCTTCAGAAAACTTCTCGCCTTTTTTGATATCGCGAGTCACGAAAAGTGACCGGCGAAAGATCCGGCTATGCTTTTCTTTTTGCGTCAAGCCGAAATGGACACATCCCAAAGCATTTTCGACCGTTCGAACGTTCATGACCAGTTCTTTCAGTTCATGGGGCTCCAGCGAAAAAAAGCTGTCGGGCGTTTTGATCTTCCGAGAGAGAGCAAAATGCTTTTCGATAAAACATGCTCCCAGCGCGACAGCCGCGGCCGCGATTCCCGTCCCCATCGTATGGTCAGAGAGGCCTATGGGGAGTTTAAACTTTCTCTGAAGATCAGGGATCGTCCGAAGGTTCATCTCTCTCGGGTCGGCGGGATAACTGCTAACGCATTTCAGCAATGTAATATCCCGGGCTCCGGCCTTTTTTGCTGTAGCCACAGCCTCCCGGATTTCTTGCATCGTCGCCATTCCCGTCGAAAGGATCAATGGCTTTTTTGTTTTTGCGGCATACTCGATAAGAGGAAGGTCCACAAGTTCAAAGGATGCTATTTTGTGACAAAAGACGCCAAGGCCTTCGAGGAAATCGACCGAGGTTTTATCGAACGCCGTAGAAAAGAACGCGATGCCGATAGAATCCGCTTCCTTTTTCAGCTTTTTGAACCAACTCCAAGGCGTATAGGCCTTTTGATAGAGCCGGTAAAGGGTTTGCCCGCCCCACTTCTCATGATGTATCCGAAAATATTTGTTATCGACATTCAGCGTTAGCGTATCCGGGGTATAAGTTTGGAACTTGACGGCATCAGCACCGGATTCTTTCGCCTTATGAATCAGCGTCAAAGCGCGATTCAAATTCTGGCCGTGATTGGCCGAGATCTCCGCGACAATAAAAACAGGTTTGTTGTTAGTCATCAGTTTATTTCCTCAATATCAGGTGATGTGCTTTGTGTCCTTCGATCGAAACCATGCCAACAGGCAGGAACCCCGCTTTGCTAAAAACCTTGAAAGAAGCGCCGTTATGGGATTTGACAAAGGCATCGACCACATGAACGCCGGTCTCTTTAAAAAACTTTTGGGCGGCAAGGCGAATAGCGGGCGTTCCGAGGCCTTTTCCCCGAAACAAACGGCTAACCGAAACCGAGATCTTTGATCTATTTCCGTCACGGTCAAAACGGATCTGACCAGCCGGGTGGCCGAGCCAAAGGATCTTATAAAAGGGGCTTTGAGAACTCCGGACCCGTTTTTTGAACCAAGAGCCGTGCTCGGCCCATCCGATGCGTCCGGGTCGGAAAGAGGCTGCCCGAACTTGCGGGTCATTAGACCAGAGATAGATCTGATGACGATCGCGGGAATCGACGGAGTTGAGCGCGAGCGGAGACAAGCTCAACTCCTTCGCAATGCGCAGAGCTCCCCTTCCGTCAATGAACCTTCTGCAGGCAGAGCTCATAACGCATCGCCTTTGATAATTCATGCTTTTGATCAGGAATTCAATGCGGCGAAAAATATCGCTCCGGCCTGCAGGCCCCGCATATTTTAAAACCCCATGTTCTTGCCAGCCCCGGATATTGAACCTCTGATTTTCAGCAAAACAAATACCGATCACGGGCAAACCGCACGCGGACAGCTCATTCGTGGTTTGTCCCCCGCCCGAAATGGCAATATCGGAACGCAGCATCAACGAGTGCATCTTTGCCGCATTGAGGCCAAAATAAATACGGGCATTTTTCGGGGCGACGAAAAACCCCGATCCTTTTGGAATGACAACATGGAACCGCGTTTGCGGGAAGATCGGCGACAGGTGCGATAGCAGACGCCGGGCAAAATCAGAACGACGAATGCCTCCGAAAGAGATCAGCACAGCCTTAATCTCCTTCCGGGCTTTCCTTGCTGGGGTTTGCCAGAATTCTCTTCGCAAAAGCGCGTACTTTGCGCCACAAAGATAACGGATAGCGCGATCCTTCGGATAACGGAATTTTTCCGCCCCGATAGCCCCGCCCACTACGATCCCGCGCGGATATGAGAGACGGACATAATCATCGATATAGACCGGAACAGGCACAAAAGCCGCAATCCTTTTGTACATACTTAGCGGGGCACGATAAGAATCCAAGACAACGATATGGGCAGAACGGATCAGGTCAAAGAGCCTGCGGGAACCCTTGATCCAGTTGAAAACCCGGTCAAGCTGTCCACGGAATTGCTCGCGGACCGAGTCATCCCCGTTAACAACGAGCATGACAGGGATCCCGACCGCTTTGAAAGCGTCCCGCAGAGCGCAGCAGCGCGTAATATGTCCGAAGCCGGCCTTTTGCCCGCCTTCCGTTAAAATGACGGCCTTCATGAAAAATCCTCACAGGATGAACGACGATCGGCCAGCAATGATTTTTTCAGACCTTCGTTGCGTTCGATGTGCGCATTTTTTTTTACGAGAGAAGGATTATTATTT
>CAZPCF010000240.1:0-3010 GCA_964585045.1 uncultured bacterium | reverse complement strand
CCATCTCGAGCATCATGGACCTTTCCAAAGTGGAATCCGGAATGTCAGACATCAAAAAACAGGAGCTGGACCTTAACAACGTGCTCAAACTCGTAGCGGACGATATACGCCCCTTGGTCGAACAGCATCATTTGAAGCTTGAGACCCGGCTTTCCCCGTCTCCGCTCAAGATGCTCGGAGATCCGGACATGCTTTACCGGGTGTTCGTTAATCTCATCACGAACGCCACAAAATTCACCCCCGATGGCAGTATCACGATCGCCTCCTCGATCCGGGGGAATGACGTTTTCGCGGAAGTGGCGGACACCGGGATCGGGATCGAGCCCGAGAATCTTCAAAAGATCTTCGAGGCCTTCTTCCAGAAAACGCCGTCGAGCTTGGGGATCGGGGTCGGCTTGACCATTTCCAAGGAGATCGTAGCTTTGCACGAGGGGGAGATCTGGGCTGAAAGCGAGGGCGCCGGGCGAGGGAGTGTTTTTAAAGTGGTGTTTCCATCGTATCAGCTTTCAAACAAAAACGTATAAAGCAAACCCGGCCCCATAAGCCGTGGCGGAATAAGGAGATTGCCCCGTTAGAGATTCAAAGGGAGATGCTTTTTCGGGGATTCGGGAGAATTTAGAAACAAACTTTTAAAAAAGACGGAAGCGCCTTCAAACAGGCGTTCCCTATTTCTAACGGGGGGACAAAATGCCCAAAAAAATATTGATCATTGAAGATGACAGTGATTTTCAAGATATTTATCAGCTTTACCTCCAGGGGGAATCCTTCCAAGTTCTGACCGCGCTGAACGGGAGGGAAGCCATAGCGGTCCTTGAAAAAGAGACGCCGGACCTTATCATTCTGGACCTCATTATGCCGGTGATGGACGGGGAGGAATTCTATGCGTGGTTGCGCGCGCAGGAGAAGTGGCGTCATATTCCCGTGCTCGTTGCGAGCGTGAATGAAAAAGTACCCCAACACATGGCCGATCTCGGCGGTATTGCCGGGAGTCTGAAAAAACCCTTTGAGATCGATACTCTGGTAGAGAAGATCCGCACGAATTTGAAATAACTTCTAAAAATCGTACGGTGTGAGGCGTACGGCGGAAAAACAAAAAACAAAGTGCGCGTTACGCCGTACTCCGTACGCCTTACGCTAATGGACAAATCCTGCGCCCTCGGTTATCATGCCTTTAAGTGCTGATCACAAGCCTTCCGGAGGTCCTGTAAAATAGTTCCTATCCCAACTTTAAAATTTTTGATATAAAGGATAGTTGGGATTGCCCCAATTTCCGTCCAAGTTTTTATTTCTGTGGACGGCGACTTGGACGGCCCCAATCACAGCAAAGCTGTGATTGATAGGTATTGGGACCGCTTCATTAAAATTGATAGGTATTGGGACTATGGATGAAAAAGACCGTCTTCTTTTGACCTATCTCCAGAATGGGCTCCCTTTGGCTCCGCGGCCTTTCGATGTTTGGTCCGCAAAGATCGGGGTAGACAGCGCGGAGCTTTTGGTCCGTATCCAGCGTCTTAAAAAGGAAGGGACTTTCGGCGGGCCGCCAGAGAATCGGCGGGCCTCGTCCTTCGGCGAGATCAAGGCCATTTTGGACCCGCGCGTGTTCTATTATCAAAACGCCTGGGTCGCGGTCCGTCTCGAAGAGAAACAGCAAGTTTTTCCCGGAGACATACCGAATGGACAACATCCGGTGCGGGTAGGACAAGAACTCGGATCCCGCGCGGAGGTCTTTTGGAAGCATCCGGGCGTGGTTTATGGCTGTGAGCGCGAGCACGAGTTCAATCTCTGGTTTTTTATCGCGGCCCCGGTGAGTCATGATCTGGAATTGCATGTCCGGTGTCTGGAAAAACTTGCGGGCGCTCAGAAGTCCTTATTCCTGCCTGTGCGCAAGGTGTTCAAAGGGACTGACCTTTTGAATTCTCTGGATGCGGAGACATTCCCGGCCATGAATGAGAGTTTTGAAAATCGGCGAACTGCGGGACCTCTGGACCTGACCGAGGAAGAGATCGGGATGATCCGGCAGTTGCAAGAGCCGTTCCCGCTGACAGACGAACCTTACCGGAAGATCGCCGCGGATCTCGGGATCACGGAAGTTCAGGCGTTGGAGCGGATAAAGTCGCTTGTGAAGAACGGATGTCTTAAACGGATCGGGGGTTTTTTAAAGCCTGCAGCGGCCTTTCCAAGAACGAAGACTTTGGTGGTTTGGCAGATCCCGGAAGAAAAGCTCGAACGGATAGGGCCCGAGATCGCGGAATTCGGGGAGGTGCTTTACGCGGATCAGCGGCCGGCTTTTACGGAATTTCCGTACTCGCTTCATACAATGATCCAGGGAGACACTCCGGCGGAGCTTGAGGTTTCGATACGGCGCATGCAAGACCGCATCGGGAAGTGGCCCTGCCGGGTGTTGGCGACGATCCGTGAGCTCAAAAAGGAGCGGATAAAGTATTTTCCGAGAGAGCTGGATGCGTGGTGGCGCGAGAGCCGCCATGTGGTTGAAACGGAATTCATTACGGACTAGGGACCAGGGACAAGAGACCAGAGACAAAAAGGACGCGTGGCGGTTTTTTAAAAGTCTCCGGTCTCCAGTCTGTGGTCTGTAGCCCAACATTGAAGGAGAGAGATGTCATTTCGAGATGAGTGGTTAGCCAAACGGGAAAAGGATGCCAACCGTTCCCAGATGCACTATGCCCGCCGGGGGATCGTGACGGAAGAAATGAGCTATGTGGCGGCCGAGGAACGGCTTTCACCGGAACTTATCCGGAAGGAAGTGGCGGCCGGACGGCTTGTGATCTGCGCAAATGTGAACCACCGGGACTTGCGGCCGATAGGGATCGGGACGAGCGTTCGCTGTAAGATCAACGCGAATCTTGGGAATTCTGCGCTCGGTTCGGACATTCAAGCAGAAGTGGAGAAGGTGAAGCTCGCGGTCAAATTCGGGGCGGATACCGTGATGGACCTTTCAACCGGAAAAGAGCTGTCCGAAACGCGCGAGGCGATCCTCCGTGCGACCACG
>CAZPCF010000239.1:0-3016 GCA_964585045.1 uncultured bacterium | reverse complement strand
GTCCTTGCTGTAGCGCAGGGAGCCTTCCGTCCCGCCGGTTTGGGCACCAGCATTGCCCGATACCTTTTTAAGGGTCAGAGTATTATCGACCGCCGGATCCGTAAGGCTGTCCGTCCCTACAATGACGCTCCCACCCGCGGTAGCAAATGATGCGTTTTCCGTTGTTTTTAATTCCTTATATTCCCCGTAAGGCGCGGGATAGTAGGTCGTTAGCTCTACTTTCCCAGCATAGGCAAAAGGCGCCATTGCCAGAATCAAACCGATCAACGTGGGCCAAAGCATCTTTCGAAACATTTGCCACCCCCGATATTCATCACACTCCGAATGTTCACCCCGTTCCCGGGTCGGATTTTTGATTTACACCTCGTGATCATAGTTAGAGGGAAAACAAATACAACTTTTTTTGTAGTCAGCGGTAAATGTCGCGGCGATGGCCAATATCGATGACGATCACAAGGAGTTTAGATTGAAAGATACGGTAAATAACGCGATAGCTTCCAACGCGGTAGGAATGAAAACCTTTGAGTATCCCCTTTAGCCCTTTCCCCTGAAACGGATCCGTTTCCAACGAGTCGAGAACATTGGCGATGCATTGGTAGAGACCCCTTTCCCGTTCCGCCATCCGCCGTAACACAGATTCTGCCCGACGGGTCATTTCTAGTTTATATTTCTTCAAGGGAACGCCTGATCTCCTGCCAAGAACGAGTCCGGCCCCGGCCGGCATCTTTAACCCCTTGGCGGATACCTTTCCTCGCTTCGGAATCCGCAAGAATATCCAAAGTCTCCATCAGCGCTTCATAGTCTTCGATATTTAACATCACGATCACGGGCTTTCCATGGCGGGTCACCACATACCGATCCATTTTCGAGTCGATCGAATCCACAACTTTAGGCAATGCAGGTCGCAGCTCCTTCAAGGTAACTGTTCGGATCATTGGGCACCTCCGAGAGAAGTATACACCAAAATGTATACTTCGTCAAAGGCGCCTTTTATCTTATCTGCCTAAGCGATGACGGGTCTTAAGCTCATCAAGAATATTAAGGGCCTCCTGTCGCTCACGGCGGACGGGGTCGGCCTGAAGAGCAACAAGGGTCAAAAGTTCGCGAAGCAATTCCTGGGCTGAGATCAGCCGATCCGTCTCCATCCCCGCCCGTTCAATGGCCGCGTAAAGAATGGATTTTACAGAATGGATCTTTTCATAGTCGTGCGCCGCGTCATTCTCACGAAGTAGTTGATGGGTCCTGTCCATCGCCTTCGCCAGACATCGCAGGTAACCACTTTCTCTGTCTTTTGTTTTTCCTTGTTTGATAATTTCCATATCCACACCCCAAACTTTGAAGCCGCAAAAGGAACGGCCCTGGTTTTTATTTTTGAAATCACTGGCAGCCAGGACCGCCCCTTTGCGTACGGGTCTCAATTCAGGTTTCAGACCATGACTTGATCTTTAATGCGCTGCAGCTTATTGCCGCCGATCCCCTGGACCTGCGCCAGATCATCGATCGCTTTGAAAGCACCGTTCTTATCGCGATGCTCGATGATCCGCTTGGCCATAACGGGTCCAATCCCCCGGACTTTGATCAACTCCTCAGCGGTGGCTTTGTTGACATTCACCATCACCGAAGGCTGCACCTGACCCTGAAGCTGCAAAGTCGCCTTGGGCTGACCCGCCAGCACCTTCCCTGCGGCGATCATGGAAAGACCCCCAAAGAAGAGCGTGGCGACGACCAGGACTCCCAATGCGCGTTTCACTTCTGTTCTGTACACCATAGTGACACCTCCGTTTTTGACGTTGACGGGAGGATAACACAAATATGATTATATGTCAATATTATATTTAATTAAAACTATAAGCTTTTTTATTCATTATTGTTATATTCCACTTGACGAATGGGATCGTTCCGTTAAAATGCAGCCATGCTGAAAAATTTAGGGCAACGCATCAGAACGCTTCGCAAAGAAAAAGGTCTTACTTTAGTCGAGATCTCTCAAAAGACCGGCATTGCTCAGGCCACCCTTTCCCGCATCGAGACCGGCACCATGATCGGAACGGTCGAATCCCATGAAAAGATCGCCGAAACGCTCGGCATCGGGCTCTCGGAGCTCTACACCGGGGTCGATCGTCGCTACGAGCAGATCAGCCATCAGGCCAAGGAAGCGCGTGCGGCCACGCATCACACCAAAGACGTCCACATGGAAGTGCTCACACAGGAAAGCTCCAAGAAGAAGATCACACCCCTTCTTTTGACCCTTCAGGGCGGGGGAAAAACGGAGAAGGAACACAACGAGCGCGGCGTGGAAAAATTCGTGTGGGTGCTTGAAGGGCACATCAGGATCAAGCTCGAAACCCAGGAATACGACCTCAAGACGCAGGAAACCCTCTACTTCGACGCCTCCTTCCCTCATCAGATCGTGAACGAAGGCCAGAAGACCGCCAAGGTCTTTATCGCTGTTTCACCCTCCAAAATTTAAACTCCACGTTCCCTGCCTGCCGGCAGGCAGATACAAAGATCCGAACAATTTCCAATCTCTATAATTTTAATTTATTGAAATTTGCAGTTTGTTCGGGATTTGCTGCTGGGGAGTCGGAATTGACCGCTAGGCGGTCACTTCCCCGGAGATCCAATCCAGGTAAGATCTGCTGCCTTTTGTGATGGGCAGACAAACGATCTCGGGAACTTCGTAAGGATGGTTTTTTAGGAGTATCTTCTCGAGCTTTTTGTAACAGGAGGCTTTAGTTTTGACGAGGAGGAGGACTTCCCTGGAAGTTTCTTTTTTGCCGCGCCAACGGTAATGGGACTCAAGGCCGGGAAGGATTTGGACGCATGCCGCGAGCCTCTTGGAAATTAAAAGGCCCGCTAGGGTGCGGGCCTTTTTGATGCCAGGAACGGTGTTAAGAACGCAACAATACTTCACGTTCGTAAATTATTTTCGATTGAGTGTCGCCGAATAACCGCTCTCGGGAGTTCCCAAAGTAATGTGACCTTCGCGAGCGAGCCACCCGAGACTCATCAACAC
>CAZPCF010000238.1:0-3044 GCA_964585045.1 uncultured bacterium | reverse complement strand
AATCTTTAAGCCCGTTCGAATTAAAGAACAAATTGATCGAGATGGCGGAGACCCACCGGGAGAAGATCATGCTCAATGCGGGAAGGGGGAACCCGAATTGGGTCGCGACCGCGCCGCGAGAGGGTTTTTTCCAGTTTGGCATCTTCGCGCTTGAGGAATCCCAGCGCAATCCGCACCGGCCCGGCCTTGGCGGGGTCGCGCAAAAGGAAGGACTGTCAAAACGTTTCCAGGGCTTTCTCGCCAAACGTGCCGGTATGCCGGGCACCGCTTTTCTTGGCGAAGCGTTCGATCATGTATGCAAAGTCCTCAAAATAGACGGCGAAGACTTTTTGAATGAAATGGTGGACGCGATCTTGGGGGACCATTATCCGACCCCGGACAGGATGCTTGAGTTATCGGAGCGCATCGTCCATAAGTATCTTGAGCAAGAGATGTTCGGAGGCAGCGCGGCGGTCGGGAAATTCGACCTTTTCGCCACCGAAGGCGGCACCGCGGCCATGGATTATATCTTTACCAGTTTGTCCGAGAACAAACTGATCCATAAAGGAGACAAGATCGCGCTCGGCACTCCCATTTTTACGCCGTATATCGAGATCCCGCGGCTGAATGATTATGAGCTTGTCGAACTTGAGATCAAGCAGGACGAGAATTCCGACTGGCAGTATCCCGACAGCGAAATAGAAAAGCTCGCGGACCCCGCCGTGAAGGCGTTCTTTCTTGTGAATCCGTCGAACCCCACATCGGTCAGTATGCAGCAGAAGTCGATGGAAAAGATCGCGGAGCTCATCCGGACGCGCCGCAAAGACCTCATCCTGTTGACCGACGATGTCTACGGCACGTTCGTGAACGGTTTCAAGTCGCTTGCTGCCATTGCGCCGGAGAACACTATTTTAGTCTACTCGTTCTCGAAGTATTTCGGCGCGACGGGGTGGCGCCTCGGCGTGATCGGCCTTCACGAGAATAATGCCTTCGACAGGGCGATCGCGGCCCTGCCCCCGGGCGAGAAAAAGGCGCTTCACGAACGGTATTGCCACGTGGAGCTTGATCCGGACCACATGAAGTTGATCGATCGCATGGTGGCCGATTCGCGTTCCGTGGCCCTGCATCATACGGCGGGTCTTTCGACGCCCCAACAGGTCATGATGGTCCTGTTCTCCCTCCATTGCCTGATCGACACCAAGGGCACGTATAAGAGCATGGCGCAGGACATCGTGAAGAAGCGATTCACGAACCTCTACACGGCTGTCGGCATCCCGGCCCCGGACAACCAATATGACGCGCGTTACTATACGACGATCGATATCCCGGCACTTGCCGAAACGCGATACAGCAAGGATTTTGCCGAGTACCTCGTCAAAAACTTTGAGCCGATCGATTTCGTGTGGCGCCTGGCGGACGAAAAGTCGATCGTCCTGATGGACGGCGGAGGGTTTGACGCTCCCAACATGTCGGTCAGGGTCTCGCTCGCGAACCTGGCAGACGAGGCGTATACCGCGATCGGCAAGGGCATCAGTGATCTTCTCAAGGATTATTACGACGCGTGGAAGGCATCGAATAAATAACCCCTCGGAGCATTTTCCCGAGGGAGTCATCCTGAACGGAGCGCCGCGCGTGCGGAGTAGAAGGATCCCGTGAATGAGATATTTCGCTCGTCCTGTAAAACGAGGCAAGCTCAAGATGACGGTAATTATGTTGGATACGTTAACGATAGGAGGCAATGATGCTACATGACATAGCTTTGATCATGCGGGGCAATCCGGAGATCGTGATATTTCTGGCCCTCGCGCTCGGTTATTTTTTGGGTAAAAGGATCAAGATCTTCGGATTCACGCTCGGCTCGACGGCTTCGGTTCTTTTGGCAGCCTTGGTGGTGGGGCAGGTCGGGATCGAAATTCCGGAGATCATCAAGAACATCAGCTTTGCCCTGTTCATTTTTTGTGTCGGATACAAGGTCGGCCCGCAGTTCTTCAACGCGCTCAAAGGCGACGGGTACAAATATATCCTGATCGCGCTCGTTGTGGCTGTTACGGCGGGAGTTTCGGTCATCGTGTTGGGCAAGCTGTTGGCGCTTGGCCAAGGGACGACCGCCGGCATCTTCGCCGGCGCCATGACGACCTCCGCGGCCTTGGGAACGGCGGGAGGGGCGATCAACCAATTACCGGTCTCAGCTGCCGCAAAGGCGGCCATGAACGCGAACGTGGCCGTTGGATATGCCATTACTTACATCTTCGGGACCGCCGGAGCGATCATTCTTTTAAAAATGATCCCCCAATTCATGAAAGTGGATTTGAAGGTCGAGGCGAAGAAACTGGAAAAGGAGATGGGGATCGCGGGAGAGAATGCCGCCGGGGAAGCGGAATTTTCGTGGGCCGCTCAGCTGGACCTCCGTGCCTACAAAATTTCGAATCAAAATATCCTGGGCAAGAAAGTTCAGGAGATCGAAGCTCTTCTTCCGGGACGTGTTGCGATCGAAAAGATCAAGAGGGGCGGAGATCTTCTGGAAACGGCGCCGGACATGGCGGTACAGCCCGACGACGTTCTCTTGGTCGTGGGACGTCCGAACCTTATCGTACGCGCTTCCGAGATCATAGGCCCCGAGACCGATCCCTCGGCTTTTGGGAATGTGATGGGGGAGACCATGGAGGTATGTGTTCTCAACAAGAATGTGGTGGGCAAGACACTCGGGGAGCTCAGCAAAGGAAAATCCGCGCATGGAGTATTTTTGAAACACATCACAAGGCAGGGTCACGAGATCCCGGTGGGGACAGAGATCACCCTTCACAAGTGCGATGTCCTGCAATTCATCGGCGGGAAGGACGACGTTGAACGCGTTGTGAAATTCTTGGGGTACGCAGAGCGCCCCACGGTCATGACCGATCTCGTGACCGTGGCCGTCGGTTGTGTCGTGGGGACACTTTTGGGGCTGATCGTGTTGCCGGCGTGGGGTTTGCCGATCACGCTTGGCGTCGGGGGCGGGGTGCTGGTCGCCGGACTTTTATGCGGTTGGCTGAGAGCGATCCATCCGACATTTGGTCAGATCCCCG
>CAZPCF010000237.1:0-3060 GCA_964585045.1 uncultured bacterium | reverse complement strand
ACGCACCCATAAAGGAGCCGGAATCGTCGCGCGAAAAACCGAGGGTCATCTGCGTAAGATCATTCGTACCGAACGAAAAGAATTCGGCGATCTCTGCAACACGGTCTGCCGTGAGCGCCGCCCGAGGCACTTCGATCATGGTCCCGATCATGTATTCCACCTTGGTCCTCTTTTCGGCGAAAACCTTGTTAATGGTCTCGACGGAAAGATCCCTCAGGATCTCGAGTTCCTTCTTGGTCCCGACGAGCGGAATCATGATCTCGGGAACGATCTTCATGCCTTTTTTCTTCAGGTTGCAAGCCGCCTCGATGATGGCACGGACCTGCATGGCATAGATCTCGGGATACGTGATCCCCAGACGGCAGCCTCGATGGCCGAGCATCGGATTGAACTCGTGAAGCGCTTCGACCTTCTGTTTGACGACTTCGACGGACACCTTCATAACAGCCGCCATTTCCTGTTGGTTGGCAGCTTCCTGAGGAAGGAATTCATGAAGCGGCGGATCCAAAAGACGGATCGTCACAGGGAAACCTTTCATCGCCTCAAAGATCCCTTCAAAATCCCCGCGTTGCATCGGCAGGAGCTTCGCCAGAGCCTTCTCACGGCCGGCCTTGTCATTGGCGAGGATCATCTCACGGACCGCGATGATACGATCGCCTTCGAAAAACATGTGTTCGGTGCGGCAAAGCCCGATACCCTCAGCGCCAAAACGGCGTGCCACTTCCGCGTCATGCGGCGTATCCCCGTTCGTCCGAACCTTGAGTTTGCGGGTCTCATCGGCCCACTTCATCAGGGTCGCGAAATCACCGGAAAGCTTGGATTCGATGGTGTTGAGTTTTCCGAGATAGACTTGTCCCAGACTGCCGTCGAGAGAAATGAAATCCCCCTCTTTCACAACCGCTTTTCCGGCCGTGAACTGACGAGCCTTGTAATCGATCTGGATATCACTGACACCGGCCACGCAGCATTTTCCCATTCCGCGAGCCACAACGGCCGCGTGGGAGGTCATGCCTCCGCGAGCTGTCAAAATACCCTTGGCGACGTTCATGCCGCCGATATCTTCCGGTGAGGTTTCAATGCGAACCAGGATCACCGCTTCGCCCTTTTTTGCCCAGGCCTCGGCATCTTCGGCGGTGAACACGACCTTGCCGGTCGCAGCGCCCGGAGAAGCCGGAAGTCCCTTAGCAATGACATCTTTTTTCTGTTTTGGATCGAACGTCGGATGGAGCAGTTGATCGAGCTGCCTGGAATCCACCCTTAAAAGGGCCTGATCCCTGGAAAGCATTTTCTCCTTCACGAGCTCGACCGCCATACGAACGGCCGCCGCAGCGGTCCGCTTGCCTGTGCGGGTCTGAAGGATGTAAAGTTTCCCTTCCTGGATCGTAAATTCAATGTCTTGCATATCTTTGTAATGTTTTTCGAGGCGCAATCGCAGCGCATTGAGCTGTTTATAGACCACCGGCCATTTCTTGGCGAGTACGTCGATCGGTTCCGGCGTTCGGATCCCGGCCACAACGTCCTCACCTTGCGCGTTGACCAGATACTCACCGTAGAACTTATTCTCACCGGTCGAAGGATTCCGCGTAAAGCACACGCCCGTTCCGGAGGTCTCACCCATGTTCCCAAACACCATAGCTTGAACGTTCACCGCCGTACCCATCAATCCGCGGATCTCATTGATCTGGCGATACTTAAGGGCCCGCGGACAGTTCCAAGAATTAAAAACCGCATTGACCGCCTTCATAAGCTGATCAAAAGGATCCTGAGGGAACTCTTCTTTCGTATGATCCAGATAGATCTTTTTGTACTGGCGCACAACGTCCTTCAGGTCATTGGCATTCAGCTCAGCATCGGTCTTAACGCCGGCCTGCTGCTTTTTCTTTTCTAGCACATGTTCAAAATCCTCGTGCGGTACCTCCATCACGACATCCCCGAACATCTGGATAAAACGACGGTAGGAATCCCATGCGAAACGCTCGTTCTCGGTCTTCACGATGAGCCCCTGAACTACCTCGGAATTGAGACCCAGGTTGAGTACGGTATCCATCATTCCCGGCATGGAAATAGCAGCGCCCGAGCGGACAGAAACAAGCAGCGGATTATTCCGATCCCCAAGCTTGAGCCCCATGGATTTTTCGAGCTTGGCAATATTCTCACGGACCTGTTCTTCAAGCCCCGCAGGCCATTTTTTTCCGTTCTTATTATAAAGATCGCATGTTTCGGTCGTGATCGTAAAACCGCCCGGAACGGGCACGCCAATATTCGTCATCTCCGCAAGATTCGCTCCTTTGCCGCCCAGAAGACCTTTCATCTTGGCATCCCCTTCTGCCCGACCATTCCCGAAGAAATAAACGTATTTTGCGCATTTGGATTTAGACTTGGATTTCGAAGATCTCCTGCATATTGCGGTGCTCATGGCAGCTCCTTTTCACTTCTCGTTGATTTGATAGATCACGATTAAAAAACTATCCTCTGAAGGACCTTCAGGGGTCTTAAAAGAGGCCGGGGCCCAATACTTATCAATTTCAACGAAGTTGAAATTGGGGCCATCCTTGTCAACATTCCAGGAATGAAGCCTCAGACAAGGATGGAAGAGCGCGGATTATATCACTCCTCGTCGATTCTGGATAGTGTCGAAAGATCGGCGATCTTGGCCGTATAAAGACGGTTGACCTTTGCGACAAGCGCCATCCGGTTCTCACGCAACGCCATGTCCTCCGCATTCACCAGAACATGGTCAAAAAAATCATTCAGCGGTACCGAAAAAAGATCCGCAAAAAGCCTCGTCGCCCTTGCGTACTCCCCTTTTCCGAGAGGTTCAGCAATATCACTTACTTTTGTACGGAACAATTCAAAAAGCTTCTTCTCCGCAGTCTCAACCAGAAGTTCCTCTTTCGGCTCACCGGGCGTTTCCCGATAACCTTTGAGCATGTTCGCCGTGCGCTGGATCACTTTGGCCGCCTTGATCAAAACCTTCTGGTCCATCCCGGTCAGCACCTCGAACCTTCTGAACACATCCGCAATGTCCTCGAAAGACGAGCGCATCACCGCCTGAAGGAT
>CAZPCF010000236.1:0-3077 GCA_964585045.1 uncultured bacterium | reverse complement strand
TATTGACCGGACCGGGACCACCGGCCGCATCATCGAGATCCCCGCGACGCAGATCGCCCGGGAGATCGGCAATGAAAAAGTGACGAACATGATCATGCTCGGCGCGGCTATCCAGAAGACCGGCATCGTGAAGATGGCCAGCGCCGTCAAAGTCCTCGGTAAAGTGTTCAAGGGCCTGCGCAAGGACCTGATCTACGTCAACGAAAAAGCCCTCTCCGTCGGCGCCGACCTCATGCGCGAAAAGCATTGATTCCTTTACCTCCTAAATTCCAGTTTCTTAAAACCCGGTTTTGAATTTAAAACCGGGTTTTGGATTTATGGGTTGCCAGCCTTAAGACAAAGCGGAGTAAATTTTTTCTAACCTTGTTGTCATCCTGAACCATACCGCTTTTGGACTGAACTGTCATAATATGACAGTATTAAGCAAATCTCCTGGATTATTTTCTGTAACTCATTTGAAAACAACAACTTGCATCTATTGACATTTTCCTCAAAATGGTATATTGTTTCTATAGATAATCATATATGATTATATGGAGAAACGATATGCGGTTCGAAGGGTTTAGAAAAAAGTATCAAAGTTGGCCCGTTATCCCTAGCGCGGTCGTCGTCCGTGAGGATCAGGCCGAGTATCAGGTGACCCGTAATCAGCTCAGCCGATGGGCGAAAAAGGGAAAGCTTATTTCGTTGCGTAAGGGAATGTATTCTTTTCACCCAGAAGAAGTCGCTTCAGCGCCCGAGATCCTCTATATTGCGAACCGTCTTTACGAACCCTCCTACATCAGCATGGAATACGCTCTTTCTCTTTATGAATTGATCCCGGAATATGTTCCGGTTGTGACGTCGGTGACGACCCGTAAAACCATGTTGTTTAAAAATGAGCTAGGGAACTTCAGCTACCAGCACGTGGTTCCCAGGGCATTTCGTGGTTTCCGGCAGGAAAAACAGGAGCATGACCGGCAAGTATTCGTGGCGGAACCTGAAAAGGCAGTTCTGGATTTTCTCTACTTGAACATGTCTAAATTTCGGGAAGATTTCGAAGGTTCGCTGATCGGGTCATTCCGCTTTCAGAATCTTGAAGTGTTGGACTTGGCAAGGATCGCGGAGCTTAGCGAGTGCTATGAGAACGGGAATCTCTCTCGAATGGCGGATAAATTAAAAGACCTGATCCGAAAGGAAAAAACATGATCGATGTCATCAAGCAGCAGTTTACGGAAACAATGCCGCGTCATGCCAGGCTCAATAAGACCCGAGAATTTTTGCAGGCGCTGTGTCTTAAGATCATGAGTGAAAGAGGCTTGTTCGATCGCGTGGCGTTTCTGGGCGGGACAGCATTGCGCATGATGTTCCAGCTGCGCCGTTTTTCGGAAGATCTAGATTTCTCCCTTTTGAAGGCCGGGGATATGGATGTGACGGCCTTGAGCGAAGAATTCATCAAAGACCTTCGTCTCTACGGATTTCAGACAGAGGCGAAGGTTAAGGCCGTCGGCGCTGTACGAAGCATGATGCTGAAATTCCCTGGGCTTCTCAGAGAGCTCGGGTTAAGTCCCCTCAAAGATGAAAAACTTGCCATTAAATGGGATGTAGACACGAACCCTCCGCAAGGCGGAGTGCCCGTGAGCGGAATGATGAACAGATATTTTACTTTCAGAGTCGTGCATTATGATCTGCCGTCGCTTTTTGCGGGGAAGCTGCACGCTTGTCTTTTTCGGAATTATACCAAGGGGCGGGATTGGTACGACTTTATCTGGTACGTGTCGAAAAAGGTACGCCCCAATTTAACTCTTTTAAAGAATGCGGTTCTGCAGACCGAGCATAAAGATCTGGAGATCGACGAGGCAGGTCTGAGCGCCTTTCTTATCGAGAGCATCAAGCGTGTCGATTTTAAGGCTTTGGGGAAGGACGTCGAACGCTTTCTGGAGGATCCCGCGGAGCTTTCGATCTTCGATCCGGAAGCGATCACTCAGACGATCCGGAATAACTACGCGGTTTAAAACCTGGTTTTGCTTTCTGGCGGGACCTGTATTACCGCTTATCGCTTACCACTTACTATTTTCTACCTACTACCTACCACATACCACCTACTGTTTTTTTGCTACCTACTACCTACCACCTACCACCTACTACCTACCGCTTTTCTGCCTTATAATTCTTCGACCGCCGGTGCCGCCAGAACATCAGGCCTTCCCATATTAGAAAATAATTAGAAAATAATGCTTTACAGGTTTTCTGGCTGGTTATATTCTATTCGCGATAAATTGCTTATAACGCAATTGAGGAGAAATAGAATGAAACCATGTGGAGGCAAGCTGGGGCGACTAGAAACCCAATTTTTCGCCTATACCCAATTTAAGCGGAAACAAGTAGTTCGTTGCGGGGAGATCGCCGAGGCCCTGGGGATTACTGCCAAACAAGAACTGGAGCTTTTAAGTCGGATGGCCCGGAACCGGTGGATCACGCGGATCCGCCGCGGTTATTATGCCGTTCCCGATCGTCTGCCGCCGGGAGGCAGCTGGGCGCCTGGAGAATACCGGGCGCTGGCCCTTTTGATGGAAGATCGGAAAGCCCGCTATCAGATCAGTGGACCTAGAGCATTCAATTTTTATGGGTTTGATGATCAGATGCCGAACTGGATTGTTGTTTATAATGATCGGATCTCCGGGGAACGAAAAATAGGAAAGCTTCGCTATATTTTTATCGAGATTGCGACTTCCCGTCTTGGAGATGTTCATTCGTTCCGGGCCGGTGACGGAGCGCCTGCCATCTACTCCTCTAAGGCGCGGACCTTGATCGACGCGATTTACGATTGGTCCCGTTTCAACGGTATTCCGCGTGCTTTTCGTTGGGTTCGTAAAGCTGTCGCTGAAGACCCCACAATGGCAAGTAAACTTGTGAAGGCTGCACTTCAATACAGCAATCAGGGAACTCTTCGACGGCTCGGATTCGTTTTGTCGCGCTTGAACGTTAAGAAACAGCTTTTGACCCGGTTACTTCGGGCTATACGTCCTTCCCAGTCCCGGATCCCGCTTGTTCCCACCGTGCCGGCTAGGGGCAAGAACGACCCTGTATGGGGGATC
>CAZPCF010000235.1:0-3078 GCA_964585045.1 uncultured bacterium | reverse complement strand
ATCGCCGGCACGCGCATCATCCAGCAGCTTGCGGAACATTTCAACGCCCGTCACGGTTGTTTTCATCGCGCCTTCACGAAGACCAATGATCTCAGCATCATCTCCAACCTTGACCATGCCTCTTTCGATACGGCCTGTGGCCACCGTACCGCGACCGGAAATAGAAAAAACGTCCTCTACCGGCATTAAAAAGGGTTTTTCGATATCACGCTTCGGCTCGGGAATACTTTCATCCAGCGCCTTGATGAGGTCCAAAATACACTTATTGGCTTTTTCATCAGTGGGGTTCTGAACGGCGGGAAGGCTTGAGCCTCGGATGATGGGAATCGTATCTCCGGGAAAATCGTATTTCTTGAGAAGATCCCTGACTTCCATCTCGACGAGATCGAGCAGTTCTTTGTCTTCGACAAGGTCGCACTTATTGAGGAATACCACAACGGCAGGAACACCGACCTGACGGGCGAGCAGGATATGCTCACGGGTCTGGGGCATTGGTCCATCCACGGCCGAAACGACCAGAACGGCGCCGTCCATCTGCGCGGCGCCCGTGATCATGTTCTTGATAAAGTCAGCATGGCCTGGACAGTCCACGTGTGCATAGTGGCGCTTTTCAGATTCATATTCAACGTGCGAAACCGCGATCGTAAGGATCTTGGAATCGTCACGGACCGTGCCGCCTTTGGCGATATCCGCATATTCACGAACTGTTGCCAACCCTTTGGCAGCAAGGACCTTCGTCATTGCACAGGTCAGGGTGGTTTTACCGTGGTCAACGTGACCAATGGTACCAACGTTCACGTGGGGCTTAGTACGTTTGAATTGTTCTTTTGCCATTAGGAGTTCTCCCTTATTGAAGTTTTGTTTTTCACATCCTAAGCTGGAGATGGGAATTGAACCCATGACCTCATCCTTACCAAGGATGTGCTCTACCAACTGAGCTACTCCAGCGCTTGACTTTACTCAGCGCTTTCGATCGCTCGCCACGACATTCTTACCACAGCAAAAATAAAAAGCCCTTTTTCTTCGAAAAAAACACCCTTGTCTGAAGACAGAAAGCACCTTACGCGGAGACAGCTCTCCTATGGAAAGGAGTGGATATTCTATGGAAAAAGAAAACCGTGTCAAGCTTTTTAAAAAAATTCTTCTTTTATTTTTGGGGAGGAAAATGGACGGGGACTCGCTTTAAAACACCGCTGGAATAAGCGGCCCGCGCCTTATTTTATGTCTTTAACTTTTTTATTTGTATAGGGTTAGAAATTAATCAGCCGTTTTTCCACTCAGAGCTGCCATGATCTGGCCTAAAAAGCCGCCTTTTGGGACTCCGGAAGAAGACGAATGCCCCTGAAGTTTTTGGAGTTGCACTTCAAGATAACCCAAGCCCATTTTCTTTAAGGCCTCCCCTACCACGATCGCGGTCACATCCTGAGCGCCACGGATGTTGTAATAGGTCGCGCCACGGATCCCGGCCTGATAACGATTTTGCTTTAGAGAGGGCCCGCTCATGTCCAGATAACTGATTTCCCCTATGGAAAAAATGAACTCGTCGATGATCACCTCGGGGATATATTTTTTGATTTGTGTTCGAGAGATCTCTCGCGAAGATGAGGATCGATCCTCATTGCTTTTCTGCAAAGGCTTCAACTCGAGGAGATTCAAGCCCTTTTGTGGAACGTTCATGACCTGAAGTTCCCGGAGATTGATGCCTACGGTCTTGAACCGTAAAACACCCTCGAAAATGCCGGGGAGGTCCACCGAAACGATCGCCAACGGAATATTCGCCAAAGTCCCTTTTGGAAAACTGTAGGGATTCCCGATCTCGAGGCCCTGGACCTCAAAGCCGGTGTTCTTCCAGTCCATTTTCACGTTCTGGATCGAGACATCCGCGCCCAACTCATAACTTAAGGAAAAGGTGATGGCCTGTTTGATCACCCAAGTATGAAAAATGGCCATAAGGATAACGAGGAAGAACGTCAGCCGTATCAGACCGAAAACAAACTTGAAGAGCCCTTTGATCATAATACCTCTTTTCCATGGGTGAGGACGTCCACTTTATCGGCATGTGGCGTGAAAATCCAGCACAAATTTAAATCCTGGCACAACGCGTAACGGCCCCAATGCTTATCAATTCCAGCGAGGCTTGAATTGGGGCCGTCCTGACTACTATCAACCAAAAGAAAACAAAAGTCAGAACGGTCAACGCTCAACATAAAAGTTTTTCGCTGTGCCTTGCGCGTTGTGTGTTGCGCGCGAGTTTCCTTGCAAAGAAATATGATTTGCCAGATAATACCGTCTGTTAAATTTTCTGAATAAAAGCGACGCTGTAACTTGGGTGTGGACCCACCCCGAATCTTTTGGACACCATCAAGAAAGACCTGCAAAAGCTTTTTTGGATGCTCGGACTGGCATTGACCCTGCCCATGGTCCTTTTGAGCGGCCCTTTCGCGGGTTATTTGATCAGCCAATGGCTGATCGGAAAATGGGGCTGGGCTCCTGGCACCACCCTGGCGTTAGTGCTTCTGGGACTCGCCGGCTCCGTCATCCAAACTGTGCGGATCCTGAGGCTTCTATATAGAGGCAGCGAGAAGAAGGAGTTATGAGTGTGACTGAACAGCATGTGACAGCCGCCGTACAAGCCGCGACGCAGGTTCATCCACAGGCCGCCGAAGAACTCCCGAACCTGATCACGATCCTGGAGCATTTTTTCCCAAAATCCCCCTTGGTTCATTTTTTACTTTCTTGGGAAAATCTCGTTTTTTCATTTTTGGTCCTGGGGTTTATCGTTTTCCGGTCGATCAGCGCCGCGCGGAAAAAGGAATTCCTCCCCAAGGGTCTTCAGAACCGCTGGGAACTCGTCATGGAAGGCCTCGCCGAATTCGTCACCGGCATTCTCGGTCCCCGGGGCATGGAACACGTCCCCTTCCTCGGGACGATGTTCATTTATATCCTTCTCCAGAATTGGCTCGGGATGGTCCCATTGATGAAATCACCGACCGGCGCGTGGAGCACCACGATCGCTTTGGCGCTCATCACCACGGTCTACATCCAGTGGGTTGGCATCAAAGAACATGGCTTTGTGAA
>CAZPCF010000234.1:0-3095 GCA_964585045.1 uncultured bacterium | reverse complement strand
CCTGAGCATTTCGAGTCTGGAAAAGGCCCGGGAGGTCTCGGACTTATCGGAAACCCTGGGCCGCAGAACTTCGGTCCATGTGAAGATCGACACAGGCATGGGCCGCATGGGGATCCCGGCCGGAGAAGCCGCTGTTTCTATAGAGGAGATGGCAAAACTTAAGGGGCTTATGCTCGACGGCATTTACATGCATTTCCCGACCGCGGAAAAGAATGATGCATTCCGGGAGACGCAGGTTCTGGCATTCCGATCTTTACTACAAGCGCTGGAGCAAAAGAACATCGCGTTCCGGTTCCGCCACGCCAAAAACAGCGCCGCAACACTGACCTTGAAGGATCCTCTTCTCAATATGATCCGGCCGGGCCTCACGCTTTATGGTATCTATCCGGACCCTAGGTTGAAAGACGCGGCTCATTTCGAACCGGTGCTTTCACTTAAAAGCCGTATCGTCCTCGTCAAAAAACTCCGGGCCGGAGAAACGGTCGGATACGGTCGCGAATTTATTTCTGAGCGGGATACCACGATCGCGGTATTGCCTTTCGGGTATAGTCATGGGTATCCTTACGCGGCATGGAAAAATGCTTCCGTTCTTTTTCAAGGCAAGCGCTATCCCCTCGCAGGCAAGGTTTCGATGGACTATATCGCGGTGGATCTCGGAAATGCTGAAGTTAAAGAAGGTGATACGGTCACGCTCTTAGGCGAGGATCAAAGCGAGCGCATCACGGCCGAAGATATCGCCGGGTGGGCCGGAACTATCCCCTATGAGATCGTAACGCGCTTGAATTCTCATATACCAAGGATCGTCCTTTAGCAACCAATCACATTTACGCAATGTGATTGGTTCTTATCACACTGCGTAAATGTGACGAAACTAAACCGTTATCCATGATCCATTTTCAAATACGCCGTATCCCCGAAGTTTCATCGACCAATACCGTTGCTCTTGAGGCGGCCAAACAGGGCGCCCATGAAGGGCTCGTCATCACCTCGGATCATCAAACCGCGGGACGTGGCAAACCGGGCCGGATGTGGGAATCCCCCAAAGGAAAGAACCTTCTTTGCTCGATCCTTCTCAGACCGCCCCTTAGCCCGGCCCGGGCTCCCATGCTCACCCAGATCGCTTGCCGGGTGGTTGCCAAGGTCTTGAAAGAGAAGTATGATATCGCCTCGGAATTCAAGCGACCCAATGATGTCATGGTGGGATTAAAAAAGATCTGCGGCACTTTGACCGAGGCCCTTTCCACCTCCTCGAAACTGGAGGCCGTGGTCATCGGTATCGGATTGAATGTCAACGCAGAAAGTTCGGAACTCCCCCCTGAGGGAATCTCTATGAGGGTCTTGACGAAAACCGAATATTCGATTGAGGGTGTACTAGGCAATATTTTGGATGAACTAGGCAAAAAATGTATCGAATTGTATAGGAATCATCCCTTAAAGTAGTCTCTATCCCAAAATTATTCATTTTTTATAGCCTAAGTGGGGATTCGAATCATTTTTGCAAACAGTTTTTTGTAGTCGGCCAACGGAGCGGAGAAGCATGGTAAAACGAATATTAGCTATTGATATTGGAAATACGGCAGCTACGATTGGATTTTATGAAGGGGGTCGATTGCTTGAATTTGGATCTATGTATTATAACAATATCCCAAAATATGTAAGAAAATTGGCTAAAGGTGGTAAAAAAAGTCATTTAAACGTTGTTATAAGCTCTGTTTTCCCAAAAATGACATCTTTTTTGAAATGTAAATTACAAAGCATCAATGGACTAAAAATATGGGTGGCCGGAAGCAATATTCCTATCAAAATACGTCATAAATATATCAATTATAACGGTTTAGGCGTTGACAGGAAGGTGAATATTTACGGAGTTATCCGGATGTATCGCCTTCCCATGCTCATTATCGACTACGGAACTGCCACAACCTTCGATTATATTGACTCTAAAGGAGTCTTCCGTGGCGGAATGATCGTCCCTGGGCCCGAAACAGCCTATAGAGCACTTGCCCAGAGAGCTGCCCTGCTCCCCAAAGGGCTTTCCATGCCAAAGAGGGCAAAATCCTTCCTTGGGAGAAACGCCAGGGAATGCATGGAATCGGGGATCCTCGAAGGCTATGGCGCCATGACCGATGAGTTGATCATGAGATTCCGGAAAAAGTACGGGAAGAACCTGCGGGTCCTGGCCACAGGCGGCTTTGCCGGGGTGATCCGTCCCTATGCAAAATATATCGACACCATCGACCCCAGGCACTCCATCAAGTCCCTGCTCGCCCTCTTTCGAAATAAAACCTAGTACAGCGGAAGGCGTACGGCGAAAAGCTTTGGACTGTGCTTGCGCCGTACACCGTACTCCTTACTCCGTATTAATTTTCCCCTTGATTTTTTTTGCCCGCTGACTACAATAACGCCTCGCTTGGCACTCTAAATTGCTGAGTGCCAAGACCCCGATTGAATCTTCTTATGAATCAGATTCGTCGCTCTGAATCCTAGTGAAGGATCCCACGAAACGGGATACTTCCCTCGAGCGGAACGGCGGCTAACAATGGAGGCAGCAAAAATGGCAAAACAACTTCTGTTCAGTGAAGAGGCACGCCGGGCGATCCTGCATGGCGTGGATCAGCTCGCAAACGCGGTCAAGGTCACTCTCGGCCCCAAAGGCCGTAACGTGGTCCTTGAAAAGAAATTCGGCTCCCCGACCGTCACGAAGGATGGTGTTTCGGTGGCCAAAGAGATCGAACTTGAAGACCCCTATGAAAACATGGGCGCTCAAATGGTCAAGGAAGTCGCTTCTAAAACCTCTGACGTGGCCGGCGACGGCACCACAACTGCCACTATTCTTGCTCAGGCTATTTATCGCGAAGGCCTCAAGAACGTCACCGCCGGAGCGAACCCCATGGCTCTCAAGCGCGGCATTGATAAAGCCGTGGATGCTATCGTGGCCGAACTCGACAAGGTCGCAAAACCCATCGGCAAGGACAAGAAAGAGATCGCACAGATCGCCGCGATCGCCGCGAACTCCGACACCACGATCGGGAACCATATCGCCGAAGCCATGGACAAGGTCGGTAAAGACGGCGTCATCACGGTCGAGGAAGCCA
>CAZPCF010000233.1:0-3134 GCA_964585045.1 uncultured bacterium | reverse complement strand
AATGGAGTGTATTTCCGTCTCTTTGTGCTTCAGGGCTTCATCGATCTGCGCGATGAACTGGTCCGTGAACTTCTGAACCTCTTTCTGAGAAGCGTGGGACATATCTTCCGGGACGGTTTTGGCCTTCTCGAGCTTCTTGACCTGTTCGATCGCCTCATGCCGGGCATTGCGGATCGAGATGCGGCCTTCTTCGGCCACCTTGCGAATGACCTTGGTAAGCTCAGTGCGCCGCTCTTCCGTGAGCGCCGGGATCTGAATGCGGAGGATCTTCCCGTCGTTGATGGGCGTAAGACCGAGGTCGGATTTCAGGATCGCTTTTTCGATCTCTGCCACGGCGGTAATATCCCACGGCTGGATCTGGATGGTCCGGGCATCGGGCGTGGAGATCGTGCCGAGGTTCTTGATCGGCGTGGGCGTGTTGTAGTAGTTGACCTGGACGCCTTCGACCAAGGCGATGGACGCACGGCCGGTGCGGATATTCTGAAATTCCTTTTTTGTGGATTCCACGCTCTTGGTCATCTTTCTTTTCGTTTCTTCCGCGAGTTTTTTCACATCCGTAATATCGATCATAAGATCTCCTTTACCCCGTTAGAGATAGGAAGCGCTTTCAGCGCTTCCGTCTATTCCCCAAAATTGCGCCTTGAATCTTTATTGTCCCCATAGCAAATCGTCTCGATATAACACTCCCGCGAAAATCTCTAACGGGGCAAGTTATGAAACCAAAGTCCCGATCTTCTCTCCCATAACCACGCGGCGAATATTGCCGGGCTGGTTCAAGTTGAACACCACGATCGGCAACTGGTTCTCCATGCAAAGAGAGGTTGCGGTGGTGTCCATCACGCGAAGTTGCTTCTTGATCACGTTGAGGTAGCTGAGCGCCGTGAATTTTTTGGCATCTTTATGCTTCATGGGGTCCTTGTCATAGACCCCGTCCACTTTGGTCGCCTTTAAAATGACCTGTGCATCCATTTCGACGGCGCGAAGCGCGGCGGCTGTATCGGTCGTAAAATAGGGATTCCCTGTCCCGGCGGCAAAGATCACCACGCGTCCTTTTTCAAGATGCCGCATGGCCCGGCGGCGAATGTAGGGTTCACAGAGAGCTTTGATCTCAAGCGCCGACTGGACGCGTGTCTGGACCCCGACCTTCTCGAGAGCGTCGGACATCACAAGCCCGTTCATCACCGTAGCGAGCATCCCAATGTAATCCGCTGTGGCCCGGTCGATCCCATTTTTCTCGCCTTCAACGCCCCTGAAAAAGTTCCCGCCGCCGATAATGCAGACAATATCGACCCCCAGCGCACGAACGTCTTTGATCTGTTGGGCGATCGAGGCCACGGTCTTAGGATCGATCCCGAAACCGCGCTCGCCTTCGAGGGCTTCCCCGGAGAGTTTGAGCACGACGCGTTTGTAGATGGGTTTTTTCATAATCCAGACTCGAGACTGAAGACTACAGACTGCAGACTGAAAAACTTAAAAAAGCCGGGGTCTTCGGTCTGTGGTCTGTCGTCCGGTTTTAGTTGCCGCCGACTTCGAAGCGCACGAAACGGCGGATAATGATATTTTCACCGATCTTTGCGATAAATTCGGTCAAAAGGTCCTGCACGGTCCGGCTGTCATCCCTGATAAATTTTTGATTGAGAAGGCAGATATCCTCATACCGCTTCGAAAGTTTGCCTTCGATGATCTTGTTACGGACCTGTTCCGGCTTGTCCTTGACCTGTTCGAAGAAAACCGCTTTCTCTTTTTCAAGGTCCGTGGCCGGAATGTCCTCCGGGCTCACATACAGGGGATGTGCCGCCGCGATCTGCATGGCGATGTCGCGCGTAAAAGATTGGAAGGTCTCGTTCTTGGCAACAAAGTCGGTCTCACAATTGATCTCCAAAAGCACGCCGAGTTTGCCGCCGGCATGGATATAGGAAACGATCTGGCCTTCGCGGGCCTCCCGGGTGGACTTTTTTTTGGCAATATCAAGGCCCTTCTTGCGGATCACGTCCTGAGCCCCTTTCAGGTCCCCCCCCGCTTCCACAAGAGCGTTCTTGCAATCCATCATCCCCGCCCCGGTCAATTCCCGGAGTTTTGTCAGGTCCGCACTGCTGAACTTCACTTCTTTAGTCGTCATGATGTCCTGTCCTTGTCAATTTTAGATTTATAAGTAAAACGCACGCCATGGGCACTTGTGCCGATGCACAAGTACCTCGCCGGGGCAGCTATAGAAGCTGCCTCCGCGAGGTTAAACGTCGCCGTCTTTTTTCTTGGCGGGTTTTTTGGATTTCGGCTTCACTTCCTCAGTCACCACCACACCGGCCAAGATCTTTGGATCCAACTTCTCTTCGATGACTTCCTCATCGATCACCACTTCGGCATCCACGGCCTCTTCCGCAGCGAGTTCCGCCTGAAGCGCGTCCGCCTTATCCTGGGCGACTTTTTTGAATTCCGCACGGCCTTCCGCGACCGCGCCCGAGACCGCTTCGCAGAAAAGTTTGATCGCCTTGATCGCGTCGTCATTGCCCGGTAAGGGATGGTCGATATTGTCCGGGTTGCCGTTCGTATCCAGGACGGCCACGACCGGGATCCCGAGCTTTTGCGCTTCCGCGATCGAGATCTTTTCCAGCTCCGCATCGATAACAAAAACAGCTCCGGGAACCTTCCGCATTTCGCGGATCCCTGAAAGATTCTTGATGAGCTTTTCGCGTTCCTTCTTGAGAGAACCGATCTCTTTTTTCGTGATGAACTGAAAGCTGCCGTCCTGTTCCATCTTGTCGATCGACTCGAGTTTCTTGATGGACTTGCGGATCGTCTCAAAATTCGTAAGCATCCCACCAAGCCAGCGCTGGTTCACATACGGCATCCCGCATGCGGCCGCGGCTTCTTTGAGAGGGATCTGCGCCTGTTTCTTGGTCCCGACAAAGAGGACATCTTTCCCTCCGGCGGCAACCTGCTTGAGGAACAAGAGGGCCTTCTCGAGACAACCGAGGGTCAACTCAAGATTGATAATATAAATACCATTACGCTCCCCGAAGATGTATTTTTTCATCTTGGGATTCCAACGCGCTGTTTGATGTCCGAAATGAACGCCTGCTTCAAGTAACTGTTTGATAGTGATCTGGGACAAAACTTCCTCCTAGGTGTTAAAA